>NZ_JBSGZJ010000052.1:0-25990 GCF_053610925.1 Streptomyces sp. NPDC054847
GTGCCGGGGCCCTGCCGTTCCGGTCTCGCGGACGTCAGTGCTCGCCGGTGCCGTCGTCGGCCGCCTCGACCTCTTCGCGGGTGATGCCCAGCAGATAGAGCACCGTGTCGAGGAAGGGCACGTTGACCGCGGTGTGCGCGGCCTTGCGCACGACGGGCTTGGCGTTGAACGCGACGCCGAGACCCGCGGCGTTCAGCATGTCGAGGTCGTTGGCGCCGTCGCCGATCGCTACCGTCTGGGCGAGCGGGACCCCGGCCTCCGCCGCGAAGCGGCGCAGCAGCCGGGCCTTGCCGGCCCGGTCCACGATCTCGCCGACGACCCGGCCGGTGAGCTTCCCGTCCTTGATCTCCAGCGTGTTCGCCGACGCGAAATCGAGCCCGAGGCGCTCCTTGAGGTCGTCGGTGACCTGCGTGAAGCCGCCGGACACGACGCCCACTTGGTAGCCGAGCCGCTTCAGCGTCCGGATCAGGGTCCGTGCACCGGGGGTGAGCCGCACCTCCGTACGCACCTTGTCCACCACGGAGGCGTCGAGGCCCTCCAGCAGCGCCACCCGCGCGTGCAGCGACTGCTCGAAGTCCAGCTCCCCGCGCATCGCCGCGGCGGTCACCTCCGCGACCTGGTCCTCGCAGCCCGCGTGGGCCGCGAAGAGCTCGATGACCTCGTCCTGGATGAGCGTGGAGTCCACGTCCATGACGACCAGCCGCTGCGCGCGCCGGTGCAGTCCGGCGGAGACGACGGCCACGTCGACGCCGATCTCGGCGGCCTCCATCGCCAGCGCCGTCCGCAACGGCGCGGTCTCGACGCCGGAGACCGCGAACTCAACCGCGGTCACCGGATACTTCGCGAGCCGGAAGATGCGGTCGATGTTGCCGCCGGTGCCGGCGATGGTGGCCGCTATGGCCGCGGTCGACTCCGCCGTGAGCGGGTGGCCGAGCACGGTGACGTGCGAACGCCCGCTGCCGCGCGGCCGGTTGTCGCCCGTACCGGAGATGATCTCGGCCTGCAGTTTCAGGGAGTCGGCCCAGCTGTGCACGGTGGCCCGCAGGTCGCCCTCGGTGGCCCCGCCGGCCGTCGGTGCCGTGACGAGCGCGCACAGCACGAGGCGGCCACGGGAGACGACCTGCTCGATGTCGACGACGTCGACGGCGTACGCGGCGAGGGTGTCGAAGAGACCGGCGGTGATCCCCGGGCGGTCCTTCCCGAAGATCTTCACGAGAAGGGTGGGGACATCGGAGTCGGGAGGGGGCTGAGATGCGCTCATGGTGTTACCACCGTATCGGGCGACGGCCGGGAGAAGAGGTTCTGTCCCGCCTGACGGACACCTGAGCGGCCGGCGCACGCCCGTGCGGCCGGGAGCGGCGCATCCGACCGGGATGGCGTGGATTATTCGGTTCGCGCATGATCCGTCACCACTCGTGGGTGATCGTCGCCGCCGCCCCGGTCCCACCGCGTCGGTGAACGTCCCAACTCGGTACCGAACGAGGTCTTCACGCGGCCCGGCTTTCGGATACGGGACCGGGCCTGAAATAGTTCCCCACGATGTTCGCCTTCCCTAGACTCCCGGCGACGGGGGAAGCTCGGGGGACAACTAGTGGGGCATGGAGTGCCGGAACTCGTACTGGAATTGAACGGAAACACCTGGACGCTCGATCCGTCCAGGTCGTACACCCTGGGCCGTGATCCCCAGGGCGATGTGGTGATCGACGACGCCCGGGTCTCGTGGCGGCACGCCACGATCAGCTGGGGCGGGCGCAGTTGGGTCATCGAGGACCACGGCAGCACCAACGGCACGTATGTGCAGGGCCAGCGGATCCACCAGATGGAGATCGGCCCCGGCACAGCGGTGCACCTCGGCAACGCCACCGACGGTCCGCGCCTCGGCCTGAGCGGCGTCGGCGCGGTGGCGGGCGCGGGCGCCTACGCCCAGGGGGCACCGCAGCAGGCCGCGCAGGCGCCGGTGCAGCAGCCGCAGCAGGGCTGGCCGCAGCCGCAGCCGCCGCAGCAGCCCGCGCAGCAGGGCTGGCAGCAGCAGCCTCCGCAGGCGCAGCAGCCGCAGGTCCCGCACCAGCAGGGGGTGCACAGCGCCCAGGGCGGCCCGCCGGTCCACGGCGACCGCAGCCCGACGACGTTCCACCAGCTCTCCCTCGGCCGCGTCATGCGCATCGGCCGTGCGCTCGAGAACGAGCTGGTCGTCTCCGACCTGCAGGTCTCGCGCCACCACGCCGAGTTCACCGCGCACCCCGACGGCCGCTTCGAGATCCGTGACCTCGGCTCCCACAACGGCACCTACGTCAACGGTCAGCCGATCGCCAAGTCCGGCACGGTCCTCATCGGCCCGAACGACATCGTCGGCGTCGGCCACTCCACCTTCCGTATCGTCGGCGGTCAGCTCGAGGAGTTCGTCGACACCGGCGAGGTCTCCTTCTCGGCACGCCACCTCACGGTCACCGTGGACGGTGGCAAGCAGATCCTGCGTGACGTCTCCTTCGGCGTCCCGGAGAAGTCGCTCATCGGTGTCATCGGCCCGTCCGGCTCCGGAAAGTCCACCCTGCTCAAGGCGCTCACCGGCTACCGGCCCGCCAACCAGGGCGACGTCCTCTACGACAACCGCAGCCTCTACAAGCAGTTCGCGGAGCTGCGCCAGCGCATCGGGCTGGTTCCGCAGGACGACATCCTGCACAAGGAACTCACCGTCCGTAAGGCGCTGAAGTACGCGGCCAAGCTCCGCTTCCCCGGCGACACCGCCGAGGCCGAGCGCGAGGCCCGTATCGACGAGGTGCTGCGCGAGCTCAAGCTCGACATCCACAAGGACAAGAAGGTCACCTCGCTCTCCGGCGGCCAGCGCAAGCGCGTGTCGGTCGCCCTCGAGCTGCTGACCAAGCCGTCGCTGATCTTCCTGGACGAGCCGACCTCCGGCCTCGACCCGGGCATGGACCGTGACGTCATGCAGCTGCTGCGCGGCCTGGCGGACGACGGCCGTACGGTCCTCGTCGTCACGCACTCCGTGGCCGAGCTGGGGCTGTGCGACAAGCTCCTGGTGATGGCGCCCGGCGGTTCGGTGGCCTACTTCGGTCCGCCGGAGGAGGCGCTCAACTTCTTCGGCTACAGCACCTGGGCCGACGTGTTCTCCGCGTTCGAGAACTACCGCGACTACGACTGGGCGGGCCGCTGGCGCGGTTCGCAGCACTACCAGATGTACGCGGCGGACATCGACGCCGTCGCCGCCCAGTCCGTGAACATGCCGCCGGCGCAGCAGATGCGTCCGCCGAAGCCGCAGAGCTGGGGATCCCAGCTGTTCACCCTGATCCGCCGCTATGTGTCGGTGATCGTGTCCGACAAGGGCTTCATGGCCCTCATGCTGATCCTTCCGGCGGTGCTGGGCGCGGTGAGCCTGCTCATCGACCCGGACAAGGGTCTGCTGGTGAACCAGAACGCGCAGACCGGCCGGATCATCCCGAACGGCACGGCCACCACGGTGCTGCTGATCCTCGCGGTCGGCGCCTGCTTCGCCGGCGCGGCGAACTCCGTCCGTGAGCTGATCAAGGAGCGGGTGATCTACGAGCGGGAGCGCGCGACCGGTCTGTCTCGCTCCGCGTACCTGATGTCCAAGATCGTCGTCCTGGGCATGATCACCGTGATCCAGGGCGGTCTGGTCGGAGCCATCGGCTTCGCCACCCGTGAGCTCCCGGAAGAGGGTCTGGTCCTCGGCGGGGCGGTCATGCTGGAGCTGTCGCTGCCGATCATGGCTCTCGGCTTCACGTCGATGATGTTCGGTCTGATCATCTCCGCGCTGGTGAAGACCGCCGAGAAGACCATGCCGCTGCTGGTGATGTTCGCGATCATCCAGGTCGTGTTCACCGGCTGCCTGTTCATCTTGCACGGCACCGTCGGCGTCAACGAGTTCTCGTACCTCATGCCGTCGCGCTGGGCGGTCGCGGCCGCCGGTGCCACGCTGGACTTCAACAAGATCAACCCGAACACGGACGACCCGACCAGCACCGACCCCCTGTGGGACCACGAGGCTGCCGCCTGGGGCATGGACATGGCCGCACTGATCGCTCTCGGCGCCCTGTGCGGTGTGCTCGTCGCCCGCTTCCTGCGCCGCCACGAGCCCGAGGTCATGCGCAAGTAACGCACGTCACGCGGTGACAGCACGACGCCGAAGGGCGCACCCTGCGCGGGGTGCGCCCTTCAGCGTCTGTTGATGTCCGCCGGTTTGTGCTGCCGGCTCAGCGCAGCAGTGCCTCAGTAGGCGCTGTTGACGTTGTCCATCGAGCCGTAACGGTCGGCCGCGTAGTTGCAGGCGGCGACGATGTTGGCGACCGGGTCGTACTGGTCCCACGAGGTGCCGGGGACGTGGTAGGCGTCGAAGGTCGGCTTGATGACCTGGAGCAGACCCTTCGAGGGGACACCGTTGATGGCGTTGATGTCCCAGTTGTTGATGGCCCGCGGGTTACCGGAGGACTCCCGCATGATGTTGCGGTGGATGCCCTCGTAGCTGCCGGGGATGTCGTGCTTCTTCATGATCGCCATGGCCTCGCGGATCCACCCGTCCAGGTTGTTCGGGTAGGTCACCTTCGCCGGGCGGGCGGCGGAGCGGCTGGCGGCCTGCTCCTTGGCGCGCTTCTCGGCGGCGGCCTTGGCGGCTGCCTTCTTCTCGGCGGCTGCCTTCTCGGCCTTCGCCTTCGCCTCGGCCTTGGCCTTGGCCTGGGTGGCCTCGAGCTGGGCCTCGAAGGCCGACTTCTGGCTGGTGATGCTCTCGTGGACGGCCGAGATCTGCTTGGCGTCGGCCTTCCACGCGACGGGCGCCGCCGCGGCTGCTGCTTCGGTCCTCACGCCGGCCTCTGCCTCGCCCGACGGGGCGAGCGAGAGCGCGACGGTCGTGGCGGCGACGGCGGCGATGCCGGCCACGGCGGTCTTACGGCTCTTGATTCGGCGGCGGATCTCAGGGGTGATGAACGCGGACATACAGACGTACCTCTTCGAATAGCGGAAAGTCGCTCCAGGCCGGTCGGCTCTGCGCTGTTCGGTAGCGACGTCGGCAATTCTTAGCTGGCGCAAAATCGCGTGGCAAAGGTGTGACGTACGATCCGCGGTAGTGGATCACATGTTCCCAATGTCCGGATTCGCCTGTGCTGTCCGCGCTCAGATGCCCCTTTTGTATCAACTAAAGAGTCTCGTAAGTGATCTGGGCCCTATGCGCGGGCTCACACCGCCCGCGCTCCGCTCTCACTGCCTGTTGCGGCAGCAATTCACCGGGTGAGGGCCTCCGTGGGGAGTACGAGATGGACGTCGCCGAACTCGTGCCAGAGGTACCGCTGCCTCAGCGCCTCGTCGTACGCGCAGGTCAGAGCGTCCCGGCCGGCGATGGCCGCCAGCATCAGCAGATGCGACGCCTCCGGCTCGTGCAGCCCGGTCAGCAGACCGTCCACCGCCCGCACACCGCGTCGCGGCGTCACGACCAGGTCCGTCCAGCCGGAGACGGGACGCACCACTCCCTCGCCGTCCGCCGCCGACTCCAGGGCCCGCACGGCCGTCGTGCCGACCGCCACGATCCGGCCCCCGGCCGCTCGTGCCGCGTTCACCAGCCACGCCGTGGTCGCCGGAACCTCGAAGCGCTCCGGATACGGCGGCTCGTGCGCCTCCGCCGACGCCACACCCGTATGGAGCACCAGTGGCGCGAACTGCACCCCCCGGCTCACCAGGTCCGCCACCGCACCGGGCGTGAAGGGACGGGCGGCGCTCGGCATCTCCGCGGACCCCGAGCCGTCCGGGGAGGGCAGCGCGAAGACCGTCTGATACGCGGACAGGGGCTGGTCCCGCTCCGTGTAGCGGTAGCGGATCGGCCTGCCGTACCGCCCAAGCAGCGTCGGCACGTCAACGGAGGCCCTTGCCCACCACAGCCGCTCGCCGCCCGGCACGAGCGGCGCCTCGAGCACCAGCTCGCCGCCGCCCGGTACCCGTACGACGGCCCCCGCCGGCCCCCCGGCACGCGGAAGGGTGCTGCCCGCGCCATCGGGCCCGCGCAGCTCCACCGCCCAGCGCCCGAGGTCCCCGCGGGTCGAGAAGTGCACCACGACCGCCTCGCCGCCGAGCCGGCCGTCCACGGCGGCCGCCAGCGTGGCCGACGTGTTGACGACCAGCACGTCACCGGCCCGCAACTGGCCCGGCAGGTCGCGGAAACGGTGGTGGGACACCTCCGTACCCCGCGAGACCAGCAGCCGTACGTCGTCCCTGCCCGACCCGCGCTCCTCCGCCGGCACCCGGGCGGACAGCTCCTCCGGCACCCGCAGGGTCTCCAGGACCGTCCCCGCGCGCCGCCCCGCCCTCATCGGGTCTCCAGCAGCGAGGTGGCCTCGTACCGGCCGCTGGCGGGCCGCTCCTCGAGCAGCCGCAGGAAAGCGGGGGCCACGGACCCGGGCGAGGGGCGGGGGTCGTCGTCGTCCGGCACCGCGGCCGCGTACAGGTCCGTCTGCATGTCGCCCGGATCGACGCTCCACACCCGCAGACCCGGCTCCTCCACGGCCAGCACGGCCGCGAGCTGGTCGAGCGCCGCCTTCGAGGCGCCGTAGCCGCCCCAGGTCTCGTACGCCGTGGTCGCTGCGTCCGAGCTGACCGCGACGACGGTGCCGCCCGTCCGCGACGCCCGCAGCAGCGGCAGCGCCTCCCGCACCAGGCCCAGCGGAGCGACCACGTTGGTCTCCAGCGCCGCCCGCAGCCCCCCCGGGGACAGCGCCTCCAGCCGCACCAGCGGCTCGGCGCCCAGCGCGCTCGCGTTGTTCACCAGCAGATCGAGACCGCCGAGCCGCGCGGCCGCCGCCACCAGCTCACCGCGGTGCCCGGCGTCCGTGACATCGCCCGGCACCGCCACGACCCGGGTGCCGTACCGCGCCGCGTGCTCCGCGCTCTCCTTCAGTACGTCCGCGGTCCTGGCACCCAGGACCAGGTCCCAGCCCTGCCGCGCGAGAGCCGCCGCCAGTGCCCGCCCCAGGCCCTTCGACGCTCCGGTGATCACTGCTACCGCCATGGTGCCCATCCCCTTGCCGCGTGCTGTCCGCTGTCGCTGTCCGTATGGATGGACACAACGTAGGAACGCGGCCGGTGCCGCCGCCTCGTGCCCGAGGACCCACTCCACAAGGCACTTCGACCTACGTCCGCGGCCTTAAGCGGATGTGGTCCCCGGACCGATACGGACCGTCACAGCCCGCCGGTACGGTTGATCCATGAGTCACCGACCCGGCTCCGGCCTCGCGGCCGTGAGCACCGCGCTCCTCGCGATGAGCAGGCGCCTCGAGGTGCGCGACGTGCTGAAGACGATCGTGGCCTCGGCGCGCGAACTGCTCGACGCCGAGTACGCGGCGCTGGGCGTGCCCGACGACCACGGAGGCTTCGCCCAGTTCGTCGTCGACGGTGTCAGCGACGCCCAGTGGAAGGCGATAGGACCGCTGCCCCGGCAGCACGGCATCCTCGCGTCGATGCTCCGCGACGCGAAGCCCGAGCGGCTCGCGGACGTCCGCAAGGACCCGCGCTTCGAGGGCTGGCCGTCGGCCCACCCCGACATGTCCGACTTCCTCGGCCTGCCGATCAAGGACGGCGACGAGACCATGGGCGCCCTGTTCCTGGCCAACAAGAGGTGCCCCAAGCCGCAGGGCGGCTGCGGTTTCACGGAGGAGGACGAGGAGCTGCTGGGCATCCTCGCCCAGCACGCCGCGATCGCCCTCACCAACGCCCGCCTCTATGAGCGCAGCCGCGAGCTCACCATCGCGGAGGAGCGCTCCCGCCTCGCACACGAACTGCACGACGCCGTGAGCCAGAAGCTGTTCTCCCTGCGGCTGACCGCTCAGGCCGCCGCCGCGCTCGTGGACCGCGACCCGGCCCGCGCCAAGGGCGAGCTCCAGCAGGTGGCGGCCCTCGCCGCGGAGGCCGCGGACGAGCTGCGGGCCGCCGTCGTGGAGCTGCGCCCCGCCGCCCTCGACGAGGACGGCCTCGTCAACACCCTCCGCACCCAGATACAGGTCCTCGACCGCGCCCACAGTGCCCGCGTCACCTTCGACACCTGCGGGATCAGGGCGCTCCCCGCCGCCCAGGAGGAGGCGCTGCTGAGGGTCGCCCAGGAGGCCCTGCACAACGCGCTGCGCCATTCCGGCGCGGCTCAGGTGGACGTGGCGCTGATCCGCCGGGGCCAGGGCGCCGTCCTCTCCGTCACGGACGACGGCAAGGGCTTCGAGCCCCGGGCGGTCCGCCGGGCCGGACGCCACCTCGGACTCGTCTCCATGCGGGACAGGGCGAGTGGCGTCGGAGGCAGGCTCAAGGTCGAATCGGCGCCCGGCAGGGGCACCACGGTCGAGATGGAGGTCCCCGGTGGCTGACAAGAGGATCCGCGTGCTGCTGGTCGACGACCATCAGGTGGTGCGGCGCGGCCTGCGCACCTTCCTGGAGGTCCAGGACGACATAGAAGTCGTCGGCGAGGCCGGTGACGGCGCGGAGGGCGTCGCCCTCACCGAGGAGCTCAAGCCGGACGTCGTCCTCATGGACGTCAAGATGCCCGGCATGGACGGCATCGACGCCCTGCGGAAGCTGAAGGAACTGGCCAATCCGGCCAAGGTCCTCGTCGTGACCAGCTTCACCGAGCAGCGCACGGTGGTTCCCGCCCTGCGTGCGGGCGCTTCGGGCTACGTGTACAAGGACGTGGACCCGGAGGCGCTGGCCGGTGCCATCCGTTCCGTGCACGCGGGTCATGTGCTGCTCCAGCAGGAGATCGCGGGGGCGCTGCTCTCCGACGGCGATCCGGGCAACGGCACGGGCCGCGGGAGCAGCCTCACCGAGCGGGAGCGCGAGGTACTGGGCCTCATCGCGGACGGACGTTCGAACCGGGAGATCGCGCGGGCGCTGGTCCTCTCGGAGAAGACCGTCAAGACGCATGTCTCGAACATCCTGATGAAGCTGGACGTGGCGGACCGCACGCAGGCGGCGCTGTGGGCGGTGCGGCACGGGGTGACGGACTGAGCGGAGCGTCATACTCCGATCTGAGATTCATACTGTCGGGTGTATGTCACCCACACGGCGCATCCTGATCCACTCGCGGGCGTTCTCCATGGCGTGCTGCGGCGGCCGGCCGCAGCGAGTGCTCAGGAGGAATGACGAAGTGAAGAACCTGAAGAAGGCCGCAGCCCTCACGATGATCGCCGGCAGCCTCGTCGCCGCGGGCGCGGGCGTCGCGTCGGCCACGACCGGCGGCTCGCACGCCTACGGTGAGGCTGCGCACTCGCCGGGCGTCCTCTCGGGCAACCTGGTCCAGGTGCCGGTGCACGTCCCGGTGAACGTGGTGGGCAACACGGTGAACGTGATCGGCCTGCTGAACCCGGCGTTCGGCAACGTCGGCATCAACGGCTGACGCCTCCGAGCTCGACCGCACGGCCCCAGGGCGCAGCCCCTGGGGCCGTGCGGCGTTCCGACCGCGCCGGAACGGCCGGGGGTCTGTTCCCCTCCCCATCCCTGCCCGCTGTATCGATGTGCGGCTCCACCGCGTGGGGGCTCCGCCCGGACCCTGCGCCGCCCCTGCGGGCGGCGGGCGCGGTGCCATCGAACTCCCCCTACGGCTCGGCGGCCGTGGGAGGTGCCCACAGGCGGGCCGACATGTCGCTGCGGGGCATCCAGCCACGCCGCCGACGGAGGCACTCCGGCCTTGCCGGGCAACGTCAGCCCCGCCGGCGTTTGAGGCGCGGGGCTCGGGGCGGAGGCCGGACAGGCCGGGCCGGATGCGCCTCCGAGCGGGCTCCCTCCCGGCCGGGCCGAACCTGGCCGGGCCCGGAAAGTGGTCATGCGTACCGTTCGCGCAATTTGTACTTGAGTACCTTCCGCAACGCCTCGTTGCGAGGAAGGGCGTCCACCACTTCGAGCTGTTCCGGGAGTTTGTGGAGCGCGAGGCCCGTGCCGCGGAGGAAGGCGGTGATGTCCTCCAGTACGGGATCCGCCGTGCCCGGCGTCCGCTCCACGACCGCGCACACCCGCTCGCCGCGCTCCTCGTCCGGCAGGCCGACGACGGCCACGTCGCCGACCGCGGGGTGGCCGTGCAGCAGGTCCTCGATCTCCTTGGCCGAGATGTTCTCGCCCTTGCGGATGATGACGTCCTTGGCCCGCCCTGTGAGCACGAGGTGGCCGGTGTCGGTGAGCAGGCCGAGGTCGCCGGTGATCAGGAAGCCGTCGGCGTCGAAGGCCGCCGCCGTCGCGACGGGGTCGAGGTAGCCCTGGCAGACGGCCTCGCCGCGCAGCCTCACCTCGCCGTCGACGATCCGTATCTCCATGCCGGCGGGCGGTCTGCCCTCGGTCCGGACGAGGTCGTCCTCGCTGTCGTCGGGCGAGCCCATGGTGATCATCGGAACCTCGGTCATGCCGTAGCCGTGGGTGAGCACGCAGCCCATCTCGCGGACGACGGCGCGGTGCAGTTCCGGCGGCTTGGGCGCGCCGCCGCCCGCGAGCAGCCGCAGGGTGGGGATCAGCTTCCGGCCGGGCTGCTTGCGCTGTTCGGCGAGGAACATCGCGTAGAAGGCCGTGGAGCCGCCGGCGACGGTGACGCCGTGCCTGCGGTACTCGTCGAGCGCGTCGGGCAGCGCGAACTTCTCGAAGAGCACCGCGGGGAACCCGTACAGCAGCAGCATCACCAGGTAGTCCGGGCCGCCGATGTGGGCGAACGGGAAGGCGATCGAGCCGATGTCGTCCTCGGAGAGGCGCAGCGCGTGCGCCAGGCACGATCCGCCCGCGATCAGCGAACGGTCGGTGTGCAGCACGCCCTTGGGGTCGGAGGTGGTGCCGGAGGTCCAGTAGATCCAGCGCACGTCCGTGCCGGAGGCGGGCGGTGCCGGCAGTAGGGACGGATCGCCGTCGGGCACGGACGCGTACGCCTCGAAGACGCCGCGGGCGCCGGCCCGCCGGGCCATGGCCGTGAAGTCGAAGCCGCGCCATTCGCCCGGCACGGCGAAGTACGCGGCGTGTGACTCACGGAGCGCGAAGCCGACCTCCCGGTCCCGGTAGAACGGGATGACGGGCGACTGGACCGCGCCGAGGCGGGCGAGCGCCACGGTCAGCAGCACCGTCTCGATCCGGGTGGGCAGCTGCCAGGCGACGACGGTGCCGGGGCGGACGCCCCGCGCGTACAGCCCGGCGGCGGTCCGCTCCGCGCGGTCGCGGAGCTCGCCGAAGGTGAGGGCGCGGTCGTCCTGGAGCAGGACGGGGCGGTGCGGGGTGAGGGCGGCCCGGCGTGCAACGAGTTCCCAGAGGGTGCGGGCCGATCCCAGTGTGTGAGCGGTCTCTTCCATGCCCGGACACCTCCGCGGAAATGGTCTGACGGTGCGTCAGATCGTAGGGTCGCGCGCCTTGTCGGTCCAGGGGTGCGGAGCTAGCCTGAGCGCCATAACTGACGTACCGTCAGGAGCGGAGGAAGGTCCCGATGGAACAGGAACTGCCCCGTATCGTCAGCGTCGACGACCATGTCATCGAACCGGCGCACCTCTTCGAGACCTGGCTCCCCGCCAAGTACCGCGAGCGCGGGCCCAAGCCGCTGACCGCCGGGATCGGCGAGCTCGTCTACGTCGGCGGCAGGTACCGGATCACGATGGACCCGGACGGACCGCCCACCGACTGGTGGGTCTACGAGGACCTGAAGTTCCCGTACAAGCGCAACATCGCGGCCGTCGGCTTCGACCGCGACGAGATGACCCTCGAGGGCATCACCCGGGCGGAGATGCGGCCCGGCTGCTGGGATCCCGCCGAGCGCCTCAAGGACATGGACCTCAACCACGTCGAGGCGTCGCTCTGCTTCCCGACCTTCCCCCGCTTCTGCGGCCAGACCTTCGCGGAGGCCCACGACAAGGAGGTCGCGCTCGCCTGCGTCCGCGCCTACAACGACTGGATGGTCGAGGAGTGGTGCGGCGACAGCGGCGGCCGGCTCGTCCCGCTGTGCATCGTCCCGCTGTGGGACATCGGCCTGGCCGTCGCCGAGATCCGCAGGAACGCGGCGCGCGGCGTGCGCGCCGTCACCTTCTCCGAGATCCCCACCCACCTCGGGCTGCCGTCGATCCACTCGGGCTACTGGGACCCGTTCTTCGCCGTCTGCCAGGACACCGGCACCGTCGTCAACATGCACATCGGCTCGTCGTCCCAGATGCCCGCCGCCTCTCCGG
The DNA here is from genome assembly GCF_053610925.1 of Streptomyces sp. NPDC054847. Classification (NCBI taxonomy): domain Bacteria; kingdom Bacillati; phylum Actinomycetota; class Actinomycetes; order Kitasatosporales; family Streptomycetaceae; genus Streptomyces; species Streptomyces sp. NPDC054847. The sequence goes on from NZ_JBSGZJ010000052.1 coordinate 12,180, forward strand.
ACGCGCCGCCCGCCGTGCAGGCCGCGCTCTCCTTCAACAACGCCATGGCCTCGATGACCGACTTCCTTTTCAGCGGCGTCCTCGTGCGCTTCCCGCGGCTCAAGCTCGCCTACAGCGAGGGGCAGATGGGATGGATCCCGTACGCCCTGGAACGCGCCGACGACGTGTGGGAGGAGCACCGGGCCTGGGGCGGTGTGCGGGACCTGGTCCCCGAACCGCCCTCCACGTACTACTACCGGCAGATCTTCTGCTGCTTCTTCCGCGACAAGCACGGCGTCGCCTCCCTCGACACCGTGGGCCGCGACAACGCCACCTTCGAGACCGACTACCCGCACGTCGACTCGACCTTCCCGCACACCAAGCAGGTCGCCCTCGACCATGTGAAGGACCTGGACGACGAGACCGTGTACAAGCTGATGCGCGGCAATGCCATCCGCATGCTCGGCCTGGACCTGGACACGTAGTGGACCTGGCGTACACCGCCGAGGAGGACGAGTTCCGTGCCCGGCTGCGCGACTGGCTGGCGGACGCGCTGCCCACGCTGCCTCCACCGCCGCCCGCCGGCGACTGGCCGGCGCGGCGGTCCTACGACTGCGCCTGGCAGCGGAGGCTGTACGACGCGGGCTACGGGAACGTGCACTGGGACGCCTCCCCGACCCTCCGGCTGATCTTCCTCGAGGAGACGGAGAAGGCCGGAGCACCCTACGTCGGCGCCAACTTCGTCGGACTGCTGCACGCCGGGCCGACCATCGCCGCGGAGGGCACCCCCGAGCAGAGGGAACGCTGGCTCGGACCCGTCCTGCGCGGCGAGGCGATCTGGTGCCAGGGATTCAGCGAACCGGACGCGGGGAGCGACCTCGCCTCCCTGCGCACCAAGGCCGTCCGCGACGGCGACGCCTACGTCGTCACCGGTCAGAAGATCTGGACCTCGCACGCGGAAGTGGCCGACTGGTGCGAACTGCTCGTACGCACCGACCCCGGCGCACCCCGGCACCGCGGCATCACCTGGCTCGCGATGCGGATGGACGCGCCCGGCGTCACCGTACGGCCGCTGCGCACACTGGCCGGGTCCGCCGAGTTCGCCGAGGTGTTCCTCGACGAGGTCCGCGTGCCCGTCGCCGACCGCGTCGGGGCGGAGAACGACGGCTGGCGCGTCACCATGGTCACGCTGTCCTTCGAGCGCGGCACCGCCTTCGCCGGCGAGGTCGTCGCCTGCCGCCGCACCCTCGGCGAGGTGGCCGCGCGGGCACGTGCGAACGGCTGCTGGGACGATCCGGTGCTGCGCCGCAGACTGGGCAGGCTGCACGCCGAGTTCACGGCGCTGTGGCGGCTCGTGCAGTGGAACGTCAGCGAGGCCGCCGCCACCGGCGGCGTGCCCGGAACCGGCGGCTCCGTCTTCAAGCTCCGCTACTCCCACGCCCGCCAGGAGCTGTACGACGCCGCCGCGGAGGTCCTCGGACCAGGCGCGCTCGACCTGTCGCTGCCCTGGACGCGGGAGCGGCTCTCCTCCCTCTCGTACACCATCGCCGCCGGCACCTCCCAGATCCAGCGGAACATCCTCGCCGAGCGCGTACTCGGCCTGCCGAAAGGGCGCTGATGGACTTCCGGCTCAGCGACGACCAGCGGGCGCTGCGCCGCGGCGTACGGGACCTGCTCGCCGGCCACTTCGGGGGCGAAGCGCTGCGGGCCGCCGTGGACCGCGAGGGCAGGCTCGACCGGAAGCTCTGGCGCGAACTGGGCGACGCGGGGTTCTTCGCGCTCCGGATGCCGGAGGACGCCGGCGGCGCCGGCGGCGGCCTCCCGGAGGCGGTGCTGGTCTTCGAGGAGGCGGGCCGGGCGCTGCTGCCGGGACCGCTGGTGGCGACGCATCTGGCGGCGGGCCATGTGCCGGGAGCGGCCGACGGCACGGTGGTCGTCACCTCCGTATCCGAACTCCCCTCCCTCGTACAGCACTTCGAGAACGCCGACACCGTCGTCGCGTTCACGTCCGACGGCGTGCCGCACACGGTGGACGCCTCGGCAGCGGTCGCCGTGCGGTCACTGGACCCGCTCACACCCCTGCACCGCCTTCCACACCCCCGCGCGCCCCTGGCGCCCGGTCCGGGGACGGGGGCGGCCGTGCTTCTCACGGCCGCGGAGCAGTTGGGCAGCGCCGCCCGCAGCACCGAGGAGGCGGTGCGCCACGCGAAGGGAAGGGTGCAGTTCGGGCAGCCGGTCGGCGGCTTCCAGGCCGTGGGGCACCTGTGCGCGGAGATGCTCGTCCGCACGGAGGTCGCGCGGGCCGCCGTCTACGCGGCGGCCGTCAGCGGGGACCCGGCGGAGATCGCCGGCGCCAAACTGCTCGCCGACGAGGCGGCGGTGCGCGGCGCCAAGGACTGCCTCCAGGTGTTCGGCGGCATGGGCTTCACCTGGGAGTCGGACGTGCACCTCCACCTCAAACGCGCCCTGGTGCGGGCCCGGATGTGGCTGACGACGGCCCGGGCGGAGGAGATCCAGGCGCAGGCTTTGGCCTCGGCACTCTGAAGCGTCACCGTGCGTCGATATCGGGTTGTGTCCTTCGGAGGACTCGTCACTGGGTGGAGTCGGGGCGCCACTCCGGTACTCTCCGTGGGATGAGAGTCGCTGCGATGACGGGGTCTCACGGTGTCGCCGGTCAGGCGGTCCCGAGCCCGTCGGTGCGCACTGTCCGGGGCGGTCTCTCGCAGTCGTCGGGCCGCAGGTGGGGGCCCCTCCGGCGGTCGGCAGGCGGTAGGCGGGCCGGGTTGCGAATGCGTTCTGCGGCCTTGCGTTCGACTCTCCGGGACGCGGGTCGCACAGTATGCACCATGCGTACTCCTTCACGCTGGAATATGCCCGAAGCGCTTGTTGCGGTGACTGACAGTCAATCATGCTGTGCTGTAAGGGAATCACATTCCGTTATGGCTGTGAGGCGCGAGGCTATGTGTCCGCCGGTTCGGGTGGTGTGAGCGGTGCAGGTGCTTCAGGTGCAGTTGGAGATCGGATCCGACCCTTCGGAGGTGGGGCGGGCTCGAAGATGGGCCCGGTCGCGGCTCCTCAAGTCCGGCATGGGAGACGACGAGCCACTGGCGGAGACGTTGATCCTGCTGATCTCGGAGCTCGTCACCAACGCCGTGGTGCACACCGGGTGTCCGGCCGTGCTGCGGATGCTGTTCGGCGCCGGCACCGCGGAGGCGGGGACGGTCAGGGTCGAGGTCGCCGACGTCAGTGCCTGCCCGCCGAGACCGCGGCACGCGCAGGGCGAGGACACCGGCGGACGCGGCCTGGAGCTCGTCGACGGCCTCGCGGACCGCTGGGGCTGGCAGCGGGAGGGCGCGGGCAAGTCCATCTGGTGCGAGGTGGACCGCGACCTGCCGGCGGACACCGCACGGCTGGCCGGCCCGCCGGTCGCCGCGCGCGGAGCCTGACCGCCGCCCGCGGGCGCCGGGGCGGAGCCATCGCCCGCGCGTACCGGCGTGCGGCGTCCGATCCCGCTGCCGGATGCGGGAGTGGCGTCAGAGTACGGCCACCGGTGCGACCGGCGTGCCGGTCCCGCCGACGAACGGCTCCGCCATCGCCGACAGCAGGAACGCGTACCGCCGCTCTTGTGCACAGGCTGTGGACAGTTCCTCCAGATTCCAGTTCTGGCCCTGCATCATGCCCATCTCCACGAGGTCGAGCGCGTGCACCGCGAGCCACAGGTTCTCGATCTCCGGCGGGAAGATCTCGAAGGTGAGGGTGTCGTTCGCGACGGCGGCGACGTCGCGGGCGTGGAACCACTCGGGGGTGCGCACCGACAGGCCGGGCGAAGGGAACGCGTAACCGTGCCGGTCGCCCTCCAGGCACAGCCGCACCTGCCCCGTCCGCACGAGGACGATGTCGCCGGCGCGGACGGTGACCCGGCCGTACTCCGCGGCCTCCTCCAGGTCCTCCGGCGTGACGGCGTGGTCGACGGCCAGCCGGTCCAGCCCCTTCGCCCGTGCCACGTCCAGCAGTACGCCCCGTGAGACCACGGGCGTGGCCTTGTCGATGCCGCTGAAGCGGGCGCGGTCGTGCGGCGTGATCGTGTCGGCCGGGCGGCCGTTGTAGATGCGGCCCGAGTGCGAGACATGGGTCAGGGCGTCCCAGTGTGTGGCCGCCTGGAGCCCCATCGTCACGGTGTCGTCGCTGGTGGCGATCGTCCCGGGCCCGAAGAGCTCCTGGTTGATCTGGACCATCGTGTGCAGCGGGTTCACCCGGCCCGGGATGACGCCGGTCTGCACACCGTCCTGCCGGAGGGGGAGCGCGAGCGGCACGCGCCGGCCGCTGCGCACCGTGGCGGCGGCGTTCCTGACCACCTCGCCGGTGATCAGGTTCAGGGTGCCGATCTCGTCGTCCGCACCCCAGCGCCCCCAGTTGTTGACGCGTTTCGCGATGTCGTGGAACGCGGCCGGCAATGACATCTGGCCTCCCGGGGCTTGTGCTCGTGCGGCGGACCGAGCCTAAAATCTAACGGTCCGTCAGAAACCGCGGGAAGGGGCCGGTCGTGGGGAACTTCTTGGCAGGCAGGGCCGTCGCCGTGACCGGGGCGGGCCGTGGCATCGGGCGCGCGGTGGCGCTCGCCTGCGCGGCAGAGGGGGCGAAGGTCGTCGTCAACGACCACGGCGTCTCGATCGACGGCTCCTCGCCCACGTCGGCCGTGGCCGAGGGCGTCGTGAAGGAGATCGAGGCCGCCGGCGGCACGGCCGTCGCCGTGGCCGACGACATCGCGACGATGGCGGGCGGGGCACGGGTCGTGGACGTGGCGCTCGCCGAGTACGGACGGCTCGACGGCGTCGTCTGCGTCGCCGGCATCCTGCGCGAACGGATGCTGTTCAACATGTCGGAGGACGAGTGGGACCCGGTCCTCGCCACCCACCTCAAAGGCACCTTCACGGTCTTCCGCGCCGCGTCGGCGGTGATGCGGGCCCAGAGGTCCGGCACCCTGATCGGCTTCACCAGCGGCAGCCACCAGGGCAGCGTGTCGCAGGCCAACTACTCCGCCGCCAAGGGAGGCGTCATCTCGCTGGTCCGCAGTGCGGCGCTCGGTCTCCACAAGTACGGGGTCACGGCCAACGCGGTGGCCCCGGTGGCCCGTACCCGCATGTCGGGAGGCGTCCCCATGGAGCTCAAGGAGATCGGCGACCCCGAGGACGTCGCCGCCCTCGTCGTCTACCTGCTCTCCGAGCGGGCCCGCGCCGAGCGGATCACCGGGCAGGTCTACACGATCGCCGGCCCCAAGATCGCGGTCTGGGCGCAGCCGAGGGAGCTGCGGGCCGCCTACGGGGAAGGGCCCTGGACCCCCGACCGGATAGCCGACTTCCTCCCCGGCACGGTCGGCACCGACCCGATGCCGCTGCTGGAGCGGCTCGACGCGCCCCGTGGGGGCGGCACCGCCCCCGCCGACACCGTCCCCGCCGACACCGTCCGGCGCCCCGGCGCCCGGCCCCAGGACTGAGCCGCCGCCGTGGAACTCACCACCTCCCGGGCCGGCACGATCCACGGCGGCTCGGACGAGAGCCGGTGGAACACCGTCGCCGAGCGGATGCTCGGCCTGCCGAAGGAGCCGTGATGAGAGGTGTCGTGTTCGACGGTGAACAGGCCGAGGTCGTCACGGACCTGGACGTACGGGACCCGGGGCCGGGTGAGGTCGCCGTCGACATCGCGGCAGCCGGGCTATGCCACAGCGACCTCTCGGTGATTGACGGGACGATCCCCTTCCCCGTGCCGGTGGTGCTCGGCCACGAAGGCGCCGGCGTCGTCGCGGCGGTCGGCCACGGGGTCGGCCATGTGGCCCCCGGCGACCATGTCGCGCTGTCCACCCTCGCCAACTGCGGCGCCTGCGCCGACTGCGACCGCGGGCGCCCCACCATGTGCCGCCGGGCGATCGGCCGTCCGGACCGTCCCTTCTCCCGGGCCGGCACGCCGCTGTTCCAGTTCGCCTCCAACTCCGCTTTCGCGGAGCGCACGGTCGTCAAGGCCGTGCAGGCCGTGAGGATTCCCGCGGACATCCCCCTCACCTCGGCCGCGCTCATCGGCTGCGGCGTCCTGACCGGTGTCGGAGCCGTGCTCAACCGGGCCGAGGTGCAGCGAGGTGACACCGTCGTCGTCATCGGCACCGGCGGCGTCGGGCTCAACGTCCTCCAGGGCGCCAGGATCGCCGGTGCCTCCGCGATCCTCGCCGTCGACACCAATCCGGCGAAGGAGGCCGTGGCACGGCAGTTCGGCGCGACGCACTTCCTCGGGTCGGCCGACGGCGTGCGCGACATCCTGCCGACCGGCGCGGACCATGTCTTCGAGTGCGTCGGCAGCGCCGCGCTCGTGCGGCGGGCGATCGAACTGCTCGACCGGCGCGGCCAGGCGATCCTGCTCGGGATGCCCGCCCCGACGGCAGAGGCGTCCTTCCTGCCCGCGTCGATGTTCCTGGACAAGTCGGTGCTCGGCTGCCGTTACGGCTCCTCCCGTCCGCAGCACGACATCGCGCTCTACGCCGGTCTGTACCGCCGGGGCGGCCTGCTGCTCGACGAACTGGTTACCGCGACCTACCCCGTCGAGGACTTCGCCAAGGCGGCGGAGGACGCGAGGCAGGGCCGCGTGGCGCGCGGTGTGTTGACGTTCTGAGTCCCCGAGGTACGGGGGCCCAGGGCTTGTCGCGAAGTCGCGGTCATCATCGACTGGCGCGGCACTGAAGGGTGGCCCCGGCCGGGCCGCCGACCGTAGGCTCACGGGACCGGGGCCGCGCGCGGCCCCACAGGTCCCGGGGCCGTGGCAGAGCGGCCCATTGCGATCGGCGTGGGGGAGGCCCTTCCCACGCCGACTGACGGGGTAAGGGGCGGGCCTGCCCCTCCCTGTCCGCGGGTTCGAATCCCGCCGGCTCCGTGACCGCCCGGCCCGGGTCCGCACGCCCGGCCCGGTGTCCACGCCCTGTGCTTCCCGCCCCGCCCCGCCAGGCGTCAGGCGCTGCCCGCGCTCGCGCGGAAGGTGCGCCGGTACACCGTGGGCGGGACGCCGAGCGCAGCCTGGAGATGCTGGCGCATCGACTGGGCCGTGCCGAAACCCGCGTCCCGCGCCACCTGGTCCACCGACAGGTCCGTGGACTCCAGCAGATGCCGGGCCCGTTCCACCCGTTGCTGGGTGAGCCACTGCCCCGGACTGATGCCGACCTCCTCGCGGAAGCGGCGGGTGAAGGTCCGCACGGACATCGATTCCTGGTCGGCCAGGTCCCGCAGTTGCAGCGGCTCGTGCAGCCGGTCGAGCGCCCAGGCGCGGGCGGCCGTGGTGGTCGCCAACTGCGGTTCCGGAACGGGCCGGTGGATGTACTGGGCCTGGCCGCCGTCCCGGTGCGGCGGTACGACGGTCCGGCGCGCCACCTCGTTGGCGACGGCGGCGCCGTGGTCGCGGCGCACGATGTGCAGGCAGAGGTCGAGTCCGGCCGCGACCCCCGCCGATGTGAGCACGTCGCCGTCGTCGATGAACAGGACGTCCGCGTCGACCTTGACGGAGGGGAACATCCGCTGGAAGTGCTCGGCCGCCGACCAGTGCGTGGTGGCGGGGCGGCCGTCGAGATACCCGGCGGCGGCGAGTACGTATCCGCCGGTGCAGATGGACACCATGCGGGTGCCGGGCCGGATGTGCGCGAGGGCGGCCGCCAGATCGTCGGGGAGCCGGCCCTCGTCGTAGACCGGCCCCAGCTCGTACGACGCCGGGACGACGACCGTGTCCGCGGTGGCCAGCGCCTCCGGCCCGTGCTCGACGTTCACGGCGAAGTCGGCGTCCGTCAGGACCGGCCCCGGCCTGATGCCGCAGGTGACGATGTCGTACAGGGTGTTGCCCGCGGCGTCCTTGGCCCGGCCGAAGATCCGGTGCGGGATGCCGAGCTCGAAGGGGAGCAGGCCGTGCAGCGCCAGGACCACGATCCGGTGCCTCTTCGCGGCAGTCATGGCCCGATCCTATCGAATGCTGTCCTCCGGGCCACTCGTTGTGGACGGACCCCGGACCGGAAGCTGGGTGACGTGACCCAGACAACCGCGCACAGCACCGGCTCCGAGCAGCCGCTTCGCCGCCCGCCCCGTATCCACCGCGCCTGGTTCGTCGCGGCCGTCACCTTCGTGACGATCATCGGCGCCGCGGCTTTCGCGTCCCTGCCGGGTCTGCTGATCGAGCCGCTGCACGAAGACTTCGGATGGTCGCGGGGCACCATCGGCTTCGCCGTGTCGGTCAACCTGGCCCTGTACGGGCTGACCGCGCCGTTCGCCGCGGCCCTGATGGACCGCTTCGGCATCCGCCGGGTCGTCGCCGTCGCGCTGAGTGTGATCGCGATCGGGTCGGCGCTGACGGTGACGATGACCGCGGCCTGGCAACTGGTCCTGTACTGGGGCGTCCTCGTCGGTCTGGGCTCAGGCTCCATGGCGCTCGCGTTCGCCGCGACGGTCACCAACCGGTGGTTCGTGCAGCGCCGCGGGCTGGTCACCGGCATCCTCACCGCGGCGGGCGCGTCCGGGCAGCTCGTCTTCCTGCCGCTGCTGGCCTGGCTGGTCGAGAACCACCGCTGGGAGCCCGCCTCCATCACCGTCGCGCTCTCGGCGCTGGCCGTCGTCCCCTTCGTCTGGCTGCTGCTGCGTGACCACCCGGCCGATGTGGGCCTCGCCGCGTACGGCGCCGAGGGCTTCACGCCCAAGCCAGAACCGGTTCCCGGCGCGGCGCGCAGGGCGCTCACCGTTCTCTTCCGGGCCGCCCGCACCGGTCCGTTCTGGCTGTTGGCCGGCACCTTCGCGATCTGCGGCGCCTCGACGAACGGCCTGGTCAAGACACACTTCGTACCCGCGGCGCACGACCACGGCATGCCGATCACCGCTGCCGCGTCGCTGCTCGCCGTGATCGGTGTCTTCGACATCGTCGGCACGATCGCGTCCGGCTGGTTCACCGACCGCTTCGAGGCGCGCCGCCTCCTCGCCGTGTACTACGCGCTGCGCGGCGTCTCGCTGCTCTTCCTGCCCATGCTGCTGGCGCCGTCGGTCGACCCGCCGATGGTCTTCTTCATCGTCTTCTACGGGCTCGACTGGGTCGCCACCGTGCCTCCGACGATCGCCCTGTGCCGCGAGCACTACGGCGACGACAGCGCGATCGTCTTCGGCTGGGTACTGGCCTCCCACCAGGTCGGCGCGGCGGTCGTCGCCTTCGCGGGCGGCGTCGCCCGCGATGTCTTCGGCTCGTACGACGTGGTCTGGTACGCCTCCGGCGCCCTGTGCGCGGCGGCGGCCCTGATGGCGCTCGTCATCCGCCGCAAGCCGCTCCCGAAGGTGGTCCCGGCCGTCACGCCCTAGCAACGGCGGATCTCGACCATGAAGCACCCGAACTCCACGGCCCGCACGTGCACCAGCGCCACCGCCGGATCAGTGAAGACGTCCCGAAGGACGCCGTCCACCTCGGCGGCCCGCTCCCGGGGAAGCTGGACCAGCGTCCCGCCGAGGATGCGCCCGCCGGCGTCGTACGCGCGCAGCACCCTGCGCGGGCCGTGGAGCCCGACCGGGTAACCGGGCCCGGACGTCTGCCCCGCGCACTCCTCCGCGTGGACGAAGACGGGCCCGCACTCGTCGTACGGTCCCGGCTCCGCGCCGGTCCCGGCCGCCCAGCGGCGCAGAGGTGCGTACGCGACGAGCGCGATGCGCTCGCCCGCCTCGCTGTGCCGCAGGCAGCAGCGGAGCGGGGCGCCGCCCTGCGGGTCGACGGCGGGGCGCGGGACGAGTCCCGCGTCGTCACGTTCCCGCAGCTGCTTCAGGACGGTGGGATCGATGGCGAGGGATTGGTAGGTCGTCGTGGTCATGCGACCAGCATCCGCGGCGGGACCGGCCTGCACCGGCGGCTATCGGACGTCGAACCGCCCGAACCGCCCGCGGTGGAACAGCAGTGGCGCGCCGTCCTCCTCGGCGTCCAGTGCCGCCACCCGTCCGACGACGAGAAGGTGGTCGCCGCCGGTGTGCACGGCCTGGACGGTGCAGTCGATCCAGGCGGGCGCACCGTCAAGCAGCGGCGCGCCGGTGACGGGCGCCGGCCGGTACGCGACCCCCGCGAACTTGTCCGCCCCGCTCACGGCGAAGCCCCGGCACAGCGCGCCCTGGTCCTCGCCGAGGATGTTGACGCAGAAGCCTCCGGCGCGGGCGATCCGCGGCCAGGTCGTGGACGTGCGCCCCACCATGAAGACGACGAGCGGCGGATCGAGCGACAGCGAAGCGAACGACTGGCAGGCGAACCCCGCCGGCCCGTCCTCACCGGCCGCCGTCACGACGGTCACCCCGCTGGCGAAGTGCCCCAGCACCCGCCGGAACTCCTCCCTGCCGACGGGCACCCGTTCGTCCTCCCCGACGGCTCGCAGCACGGGCGCGGACAGCGCCTCGTACGCCCCGACGGTGGGCGCACCGGCGGAACGGAGGTAGCGAACGGCGGTGGCGGCCATGGCGGCGTGTCCCATCACGCCTCCATTGAAACTGACGGAGCGTCAGAACAGAACCCCCAGGGCGGCGCTACCGCCCCTCGAAACGCGCCGCCCTGCGCTCCACGAAGCTCGCCACGCCCTCCTGGGCGTCGCGGGTGGTCATGTTGAGTTCCTGGGACACGGCCTCCGCGGCGAAGGACGTGGCGCGGTCCGCGTCCAGGGAGGTGTTCACCAGGTGCTTGGTCAGGGCGAGCGCCCGGGTGGGGCCGGCGGCCAGGCGGGCCGCCCACTCGCGGGCCGTCCGCTCCAGATCCGCCGCGGGGACGACCCGGTTGACGAGGCCCATGCGCAGCGCCTCCGGCGCGGGGAGGGCGTCCCCGAAGAACATCAGTTCCTTCGCGCGCTGCGGACCGATCAGGCGCGGCAGCAGATACGCACCGCCGCCGTCCGGCACCAGCCCCCGGCGTACGAACACCTCGATGAAGTGGGCCTCTTCCGCCGCCAGGACCAGGTCGCAGGCGAAGGCCAGATGCGCGCCGATGCCGGCCGCCGTGCCGTTGACCGCCGCGAGCACCGGCTTCTCGCAGTCCAGCACCGCCCCGATCAGCCGTTGCGCGCCGAGCCGGATGGTCCGGGCGATGTCCCCCGGGACGTGTTCACGCGGGGGCGCCCCACGAAGGTCCGCGCCCGCGCAGAAGCCCCGCCCCGTCGCCGTGACGACGACGGCGCGCACCGCCGGGTCGGACGAGGCGGCGGCGAGCAGGTCGATGATCCGCTCCCGCTGCTCCCAGGTGAGGGCGTTCATCACCTCCGGGCGGTCGAGGGTGATCCAGGTGACGCCGCCCGACAAGGCGTGCCGCACGTCAGGGCTCACCGGCACACCGCCAGCGCGTCCAGCGCCACCGCGCCCTGCCCGCGGGGCAGCACCATCAGCGGGTTGACGTCCAGTTCCGCGAGCTGGTCGCCCAGTTCGAGCGCCATCCGCTGCACCCGCAGGATCACCTCGACGAGCGCGTCCACGTCCACCGGCGGGCCGCCTCGTACGCCTTCGAACAGCGCCCGGCCGCGCAGTTCGCCCAGCATGGCCCGCGCCTGGTCCTCGCCGAAGGGCGGGACGCGTACGGCGGTGTCGTGCAGCACTTCGACCAGCACCCCGCCGAGGCCGACGGTCACGGTGGGGCCGAACAGCTCGTCCGGCGAGACCCCGACGACCATCTCGACGCCCCGCTCCACCATCTGGCACACCAGCACGCCGTCGAGGTCCACGCCCTCGTAGCGGGCGATGTCGGTGAGCTCGCGGTAGCTGTCGCGCACCTGGCTCGCCGAGGTGAGGCCGATCTTGACGAGGCCCAGCTCGGTCTTGTGCGCGAGCTGCGGCGCCGACGCCTTCATCACGACCGGGTAGCCGACCAGGGCCGCCGCCCGTACCGACGCCGCGGCGCTGGTCACCAGCTGTTCGCGGGGCACGCGGATCCCGTAGGCCCGCAGCAGTTGCTTCGCCGCGTGCTCGCTGAGCTGCTCGCCGGGCCGCATCAGCGCCTGCGCCTTGCGGTACGACGGGGAGGGGGTGCGCGGCGCCTCGTCGAACGGGGAGCGGTAGCGGGCCGTGAACCGGTGGTGGGACAGATGGGCGCGCACGGCGGTGATGCAGTTGGAGAAGGTGCGGAAGGTGGCGACACGGGAGGAGCCGAGCAGCGTGGTCCGGTACGCCTCCTCCGTGCCGGCCGGTGACCCCCACACCACGCACACCAGCTTGTCGGTGGCCTCCGCCGCGTCCACCAGGTCCTGGGTCAGCCGGTCGCTCATCGGCGGGAAGGGGCCGGTGATCGGGCAGATCAGCACGTCCACGTCGGGGTCGGCGAGGATCGCGTCGATGATCTTGCGGCCGCGGTGGTCGCCCACCGGGTGTCCGCCGTTGTCGATGGGGTTGGAGACGTTCAGGTAGGGCGGTATCCACTGGTGCAGTTCGGCCTGCCGGGCGTCGCTCAGCCGGGGGATCCGCAGTCCCGCCGCGGTCGCCAGGTCCGCGAAGTGCGCGCCGGTGCCGCCGGAGATCGAGTAGACGGCGACACCGTCGCCGACCGGGCGCCGCGCACGTGCCAGCAGCGCCGCGGTGTCCTGGAGTTCGTCGAGCCCGTCGACGCGGATGACGCCGAACTGCCGCATCGCCGCGTCCACGACCTGGTCGCTGCCGGTGAGTTTGCCGGTGTGCGACGCGGCCGTCCGTGCGCCGGTGTCGGTGCGGCCGACCTTGACTGCGACGACCGGCACCCCGCGCCGGGCCGCCCGGTCGGCGGCGAGCAGGAAGGAGCGCCCGTCCTTCAGTCCCTCCACGTAGCAGGCGATGGAGCCGACCTCCGGGCGTTCGGCGAAGTACGAGATGAAGTCGGCGGTCTCGAGGTCGGCCTCGTTGCCGGTGGGCGCCCAGTGGGACAGCCGTACGCCGAGTTCCTGCATGGTGAACACGGGCCGGCCCTGGTGGCCGGACTGGGTGATGAGCGCGATCGCCGGCCCTTCGAGGTCGTCGCGGAACGTCTCGAAGGCGTTGAGATTGGTGTTGGGGCCGAGCAGCCGTACGCCCGCGCGCTCCACGGCCGCCGCGAGCCGCGCCTGTGCGGCGGCGCCCTGGTCGCCGGTCTCCGCGTACCCGGAGGCGAACGCGACGGCGAAGGGCACCTTGGCCTCGCCGAGTTGGGGGATCAGCGGGAGCGGGTCGCGGACGAGCAGTACGGCGAGATCGACGGGGCCGGGCAGATCGGCGACGGAGGGTACGCAGTCGAGGCCGAAGACGGAGGTCCGGGTGGGGTGCACGGGGTGCAGGCGGGCGCCGACGCGGGCGGCCCAGCCGACGAGTTGGCGGGTGATGCCGGTGTTGGGCCTGCCCTCGGCGTCCGAGGCCCCGACGACCGCGACGGAGGAGGGGCGGAAGAACCGGTCCAGGTCGGGCACCGGCGCGTGCAGGGGCCGGCCGCTCACATCGAGGTCGCCTGCGGACGCGGTGGGTCCGGCGGCTTCGTGGACGGCGTTTCCGGGGCGGTCGCCGCAGGCGACGACGCGCGCGCGAAGGTCGGAGGTGAGGGTGCCGTGAGTTGATCCGAGCATCGCTGGTCTCCGCTCCTGCTCGATGGCCGAGCTGCCCGGCCGGTTAACTGACGCATAGTCAGGTTAGCGAACTGACTGGTAGTCAGGAACCGTCGTGCGGCGCTTGAACGTGTCCGCCCCGTACGTCACGGTTGGCGCGTCGCGCCGCTTCGGGGTGCCCGGGGAGCGGGCAGGGGGTGCCTGCCCCGACCGGGGGCGCCGCGCCTCGATCTCCCTGTGGCCTGGGGTACTCCCATGGCCGCCAGGCCGCAGGGGGAGGTCG
>NZ_JBSGZJ010000053.1:0-25438 GCF_053610925.1 Streptomyces sp. NPDC054847
GCCGGGACCTGTCCTCCCCTGTGCTGACCCGGAGCCCCGAGCTCCCAGGGTCAGTCCCCACGGACCGTTTTTCCCCGAGCGGTCCGCCTCCCGCAGAAGATCTCCCCTCGGCAGCGCGAGTCAATCCCGGGATGTGGTCACTCGAACGAGCGGTGTTGCGTGGCAGAACCGCGTTTTCGAATACAGGTTCGATAGTCTGACGGAGTTCGACACGGGGCTCACACGAGCCAGTCCTACTCGGGGGAGAGAAGGGGGTGCCAGGGCCGATGGTGCGGCGCATCGACGTGACCGGAGCGGGTGGCGTACGCCTGGCTGCCTGGGAGTTCGCGGACCCGCCGAAGGGCCGCGCGGAAGGGGACCCCGCCCCGGGGGTCTTATTGCTCCACGGCCTGATGGGCCGGGCATCGCACTGGGCCTCGACGGCCCGGTGGCTCACCGAGCGGCACCGCGCGGTGGCGCTCGACCAGCGGGGGCACGGCCGCAGCGACAAACCCGCGGAAGGGCCGTTCACCCGCGACGCGTACGTGGCGGACGCCGAGGCCGCGATCGAACAACTCGGCCTCGCGCCCGTGACCCTGATCGGTCACGCGATGGGCGCCCTCACCGCCTGGCAGCTCGCGGCCAAGCGGCCCGACCTGGTCCAGGCCCTGATCATCTGTGACATGCGGGCCTCCGCGCTCGGCGCCGCGTCCCAGCGGGAGTGGGAGGAGTGGTTCCGCTCCTGGCCCGTCCCGTTCGCGACCCTGGCCGACGTCCGTAGGTGGTTCGGCGAGGACGATCCACGCGTCGAGCGGCCGAACCCGGCCCGCGGCGAGTTCTTCGCCGAGGTCATGGCGGAGCGGGCCGACGGCTGGCGCCCGGTGTTCTCCCGCCGGCAGATGCTCACGTCACGGGAGACGTGGGTCCACGACGCCCATTGGGAGGAGTTGGCCCAGGTCCGCTGCCCCACGCTGGTGGTCCGCGGCCTCGACGGCGAACTGGGCCGCGCGGAGGCCCAGGAGATGGTCCGCGTACTGCCCCGCGGCCAGTACGGCGAGGTGTCCGACGCGGGCCACCTGGTCCACTACGACTGCCCGTCCGGCTGGCGGACCGCGATCGAGCCGTTCCTGGACGGGGCCCTGACGCAGTGACAGCCCTCGGCCCGCTCGCGGCGTCGTCCCTCCCTCCCGGTCCGGCGGAGCTCCAGATCGCCGACATCCTGTCCGTGGACGCACGGGGCGCGGTGTGCGTCGTGCGCTGTGTGGCCGGCGTCGCCCGGGCCGGGCAGGCGTACGAGGGCGGGCGCCTGGTCCTCGATTCGATGGACCAGTACGGCCGGCCGGTGGACCGGGTGGATCCGCCGCACAGCGCGAAGGTGCGCCTCAACGGCGCGGGCGCGGACCGGATCCGCGAGCGCACCATCCTCTCCACGGACGGCCCGCGCCGCTTCGGGTACGTGGGCCCGCGCGCGATCTGGCATGCCGCCGAGGACGCCCCGGAGGGGCAAGTCATCCGCAGCAGCGACGACTTCCGGGAGTGGGCGGAGGCCCGGGAGCCGGCGGAGTGGGCGGAACCGTTCACGTACGTCGTCGACGAGGAAGGTTTCCTTCGGCTGGCCGCCCGGCGCGGTGAGCATGTCGCCTGTGCCGGGCGGGCCGCTGTCCGTGCGGCCGGGGAGGTCGCCTTCGGGCGGGACGGCGACGGCTGGGAGGTGGTCCAGGTCAGCAACCAGTCCACCGGCTACTGCCCCGACCCCGACTGCTGGCCGTCCGTCGCCGCCGCCCTCGACCGGGCCGGGATCCCGCGGCCCGCGCGGTTCACGCAGGAGATCGTCTTCCGCTGCTGCGCGGGCTGCACGGAGTTCAACATCGTGCGGGAGGACCACTTCGTGTGCGTCTTCTGCGGGGAGGACCTGCCGGGGCGGCGCGCCCCGGCGTGACGTCAGCTGAGCGGCTTGCGGGTCTGCTCGCGGACCTGAGCCGTCGTCTCGGCCGCCGCGTCGAGGTCGATGTCCTGCGGGGACTTCGCCGCCGTGGCGCCCGTGACCACCGTCACCGACGCGCTGGTGTTGTCGTCGGCCCAGGCGCAGATGGGCAACGAGCTGGTGCCGCCGCCGTCCTGTGCCATCGTCACGACCTGGCAGGTGATGGTGACCTGGGAGCCGGCCGGGGTGACGTCCGTCGCCGGCACGGCGAGCGTGGCGCCGTCCGCGGTGGCCGCGCCGTCGAGCATCTTCTCCCGGGCCGTGTCGGGGTTCTTGATGCGGCCGTGCATACCGGACAGCACCAGGACCCCGCCCTCCGACGCGGACGTGTACTGGGCCACCGTGGCCTGGGGGTCGCGGATGTCGGTCTCGTCGACCGGTGACGACTCGAGCTCCTTCTGCCGCTGGGCGGACTGGTCGTCGGCGAGCTCGTACTTCCCGTCGAGCAGGGTCTGCGGTGCGGTCAGCCCGTACTCGGCCGCCGGGTACGCGGTGCCGCCGCCCCCGCCGCCTCCGCCGCCCCCTCCGGCCGGCCGGAGGACATTGGACGCGAACCAGCCGAAGGCGAGGAGCCCGATGATCGACGCCATCACGATGACCACGTTCCTGGCGGTGTGGTCCTTCTTCGGCGGCTGGACCGGCGGGGCGTACGGGTAGGGCGAGGGAGCGCCCCACCCGCCCGCGGGCGGGTAAGGCTGCCCGCCGTTTCCGGCCTGCGGGGGCACGGGCGGGGCCGCGTGCCCCGGGTACGGCGGCTGCGGCTGCGGCGGCCCGCCGTATGGATTCGGCTGCTGCCCGTACGGATTCTGCGGCGTGGTCATGACCATGACGCTACGTCATGACCACCCGACCGGGTTCCCGGCACCGGCCCGGCTCATGTCTTGCTCAAGGTCCTGGTCAGCGAACCTGGGCAGCGCGTCTCCCGTACAGCCCGACGGCCGCCGACCGGCCCCCTGCCGGGGGTCGGGCGGCGGCCGTTCAGTGTTGCGGCGGCAGGCGGCGTGAGCCGGCCGGGGGCGGGGGGCGTCAGCCCTTGCTGACCGCCGTGAGGATCTCCGGCAGGCGCCTCGCCGTCTGCGGTGCCGCGAGCCGGACGCCCGCCCAGGTGAGCAATGCCCCGTACACGGCGCCCACCGGGAGCACCGTCCACTGGGTCTCGCTGCCGGAGCCGGCGGAGGCGTTCAGCATGATCGTGAGGACGATCACCGGTGCGCAGAGCAGCGCCGCCATGACCACGCCGCCGAAGATGGAGAGCCACGCCAGCCCGCCCTGCCCCGGGGCCACGTTCTTGTAGGCGCTGTCCTGCGGGATCGAGTACGGGAAACGGGCCGAGGCCACCGCGCCCGTCGCCAGCATCGCGCCGAGCAGGGCGAAGGACAGGCCGAGCGCCTCCGGCAGGTCGTGCCACTGACCGAGCGCCGCCGCCGTGAGCACCACGACGAGAACGGTGTACGGGAGGGTGATGACGAGCAGCGCCAGGGTCCGGGCGCGCAGTTCCTCGTACGCGTCACGCGTGGAGGAGATCGTCAGCGCCACCATCCAGAAGGCCGAGGTGTCCTGGCCGAACTGGTTGTACATCATCATGCCGAGCATCCAGGCGGCGAAGCACGCGAAGTAGATCGAGCCGGTGCCCTGGAGGGCGTTGAATATGGGCACGATCAGCCCGATGGCCAGCGACGACACCCAGGCGCCCTTGGTCTTCGGGTCGCGCCAGATGTACTTGAGGCTGCGCTGCATCACCGTGCCCGTGCGGCCCTCCGGCAGCAGCCGGTGCTGACCCGACGCGGTGCCCTTGCGGGTCGGCTCGGACGCCGCGGCCAGCGTGGACCCGTCCGGGGCGGTCATGAGCTTCGTCAGGCTGTGCCGCCAGGCGCGCAGCAGCAGGACGAGCGCCACCGCGGAGAGGGCGAGCTGGGCCAGGGCCCGGCCGTATGCGCCGTCGCTCGCCGAGTCCACCGCGCCGATCGCGGAGGCCGGCGGCACCCACCGTACGATCGCCGCCGCCGGGTCCAGTGCCGCAAGGCCGCCCGCGTCGCCGAGGCGCTGGGCGCCGAAGTTCACGAACTGGATGCCCACGGCGATCAAGAGTCCGCTGAGCACCGCCAGGTCGCGGCCCTTGCGGGAGGTGAGCAGCCGGATGTTCGCCGCCGCGACCGTGCGGGCGAGGGCCAGGCACACCAGCAGGGCGAGCGGGACGGCGACGAGGGACACCAGCGCCGCGACGACGCCGTGGGACAGCGCGAACGCCGAACCCACGACCATGCAGAGTGTGAACAGCGGGCCGATGCCCATCAGGGACGCGACGAGCAGCGCGGTCACCAGCGGCCCCGGCCGGAGCGGCAGCATCACCAGGCGCGTCGGGTCCAGGGTCTCGTCGCCGCTCGGGAAGAACAGCGGCAGCACCGCCCAGCCGAGCGCCAGCAGCCCTGTCAGGAGGACGACGAGCGACATGGCGTGCTCGTTGCCGCGCAGCATGATCAGGCCCAGCAGCTGGACGGCGGCGAGCAGCAGCACGAACACCATCGAGATGACGAACGCGGTCCTGCGGCCCGACGACTGGCGCAGCCCGTTGCGCAGCAGCGACAGCTTCAGACGTACGAAGACGGAGGTCAGGGACGCCGTACTCAACGCGCACCGCCGCCGAGCCAGTCCAGCGACTCCCCGTTGTCCCTGCCCTGCGCGCCGACCAGTTCGAGGAACGCGGCCTGGAGCGACGGGGCGTCGCCACGGACCTCGGCCAGCGGGCCCTGCGCGCGGATCGTGCCGGCCGCCATGACCGCCACCCAGTCGCACAGCGACTCGACCAGCTCCATCACATGGCTGGAGAAGACGACGGTCGCGCCGGAGGCGGTGTACCGCTCGAGGACCCCGCGGATCGTCTGCGCGGACACCGGGTCGACGCCCTCGAACGGCTCGTCGAGGAACAGGACTTCCGGGTTGTGCAGCAGTGCCGCAGCCAGGCCGATCTTCTTGCGCATGCCGGTCGAGTAGTCGACGACCAGTTTGTGCTGCGCGCCCGCAAGGTCCAGCACGTCCAGCAGCTGACCGGCGCGCTTGTCGACCTCGTCGCCCGGCAGGCCGCGCAACCGGCCGTTGTAGGCGAGCAGTTCGCGGCCGGACAGCCGCTCGAACAGCCTCAGGCCCTCCGGCAGGACGCCGATGCGCGACTTGACCTCGACCGGGTCGCGCCATACGTCGTGTCCCGCGACCTGGACCCGGCCCTGGTCCGGGCGGAGCAGGCCGGTGACCATCGACAGAGTCGTGGTCTTGCCCGCGCCGTTCGGTCCGACCAGGCCGATGAAGCTGCCGGCCGGCAGGGTCAGATCGATCCCCGCGACGGCGATCTGCTCGCCGAACCGCTTCCACAGACCTTCGACTTGCACTGCGGGCGGTGCCGTCCGCACCCCGCCCGCCTCCTCAACTGCCTGGTCCGGCATGTGTTCCGCGCCTTTCGGAGTCCCCGTACGTGCCTTGCGGCACAGGTGTACGGGTCCACCCTACGGACGCCCGGGTGCGGGGCGGCCGGCCTGTCCCCGCCCCCCGCCTCCTCCGGGCATCCGCTCGGCGCTGCCGCTATCCCTGGCGCACCCGCCCCGACGCCGCTTCCCTGCCGCACGCGTACGCGAGCGGGCTGATGAGCTCCTCGGCGTCCGGGAGCCAGCGGTTGGCCGGGGTGGGGCGGCGCGCCCACTGCACGGCGCCGTGCCCGCCGATCCGGGTGGGCGGGGCGGCGACGTAGTGGCCCTCGCCACGGGTGACCAGGTCGAGGGAGCTCGGGAGCCAGCCCAGGTTCCTGATCAGCTCGGGGGCCTTGAGCGCCGCGCCCGGCAGTACGAAGAACAGCATCCGGCGGTCGGGAGTGCACGTCACGGGGCCGAGAGGCAGATCCATCCGCTCCATGCGCGCGAGCGCCAGGAAGCCCGCCGAATCGGAGACCTCGATGGCGTCGAAGGTGCGGCCGGTGGGCAGCAGGATCGAGGCCGTCGGTTGCTTGGTCCACATCCGGCGCGCGGCGGTGGCGCTGCCCGTCGCCTGGTTCGCCCAGTCCGGGCGGCCGGCGTGCGCGCCGGGAAGGGGGCAGCGCAGGTCGCCGCACGAGCAGCGCTGCCCCCCTTCGACGGCCTCCAGCCAGGTGCCGGGGAACACGTCCCAGTGCCTCTCGTCCGCGTACCGCACAGCGCTGTCCAGCAGTTTCTCGCCTCGCTGCTGGGGGATCCGGGCGGCTTCCGTGACTGCCATGGTCTCTTCCACGACACACTCAACTACCGCCGCAACGACGGGTTACGGGGCGTGATGCGGTGGGCGGTGGAGCATCGATCCTGCACGTGGGGCGCACGGGTGCACGACCGGGGGCGCGCACGGGCCGGGGGCCGTACGGGCGGGTAGGAGTGCGGGGCGCGCACGTCAGCGGCCGCGACCGGGCCGCGCCACGGCAAAAGCGAACCAACCCGACCAACCCTGCATTCTCCGTATATCAGCCGGGCATTGATCAACTCATTGATCAACATCAGGGGGTAGTTCATGGCAGCCAGGCCTCTCGTCGTCCGCCAGCCGAACGAACGGCTTCAGGCGCTCATCCAGGAAGCCGGATGCTCGAACGCCGGGCTGGCCCGGCGCGTCAACATGGTCGGCGCCGAGCGCGGCCTCGACCTGCGCTACGACAAGACGTCCGTCGCCCGGTGGCTGCGCGGCCAGCAGCCGCGCGGCCGGGCGCCGGGCATCATCGCGGAGGCGATCGGCCGCAAGCTCGGGCGCACGGTCACGATCGACGAGATCGGCATGGCGAACGGCAAGAACCTCGCCACCGGCGTCGGCCTCCAGTTCGCGCCGACGGTCGTCGGGGCGATCGAGCAGGTCTGCGAGCTGTGGCGGAGCGACGTGGGCCGCCGGGACTTCCTGTCGGGCTCCGCGGTCGCCGCGTCCGCTCTCGTGGAGCCGAGCCGCGACTGGCTGATCACGGGAGCGGACACCCAGGTGGCCCGCACCGCCGGGGCGCGGGTCGGCCCGCCCGACGTCGACGCGGTCCGGGCGATGACCGCCGCGCTGACGGAGATGGACCACCGCTTCGGCAGCGGCCATGTGCGGCCGGTCGTCGTGCACTACCTGAACAGCGTGGTCTCGGGGATGCTGTCCGGTTCGTACCGGGAGGCGGTCGGGCGGGAGCTGTTCGCCGCCGCGGCGCGGCTGACGGAGCTCGCCGGCTACATGGCCGTGGACACCGGTCAGCCGGGGCTCGCCCAGCGGTACTACATCCAGGCGCTGCGTCTGGCGCAGGCCGCCGGTGACAGGGGGTACGGCGGCTATGTGCTGGCCGCCTCGATGAGCCACCTGGCGGCTGAGCTCGGCAACCCGCGCGAGATCGCCCAGCTCGCCCGCGCGGCGCAGGAAGGGGCGCGGGGGCGGGTCACCCCGCGGGTGCAGGCCATGTTCCACGCGGCGGAGGCGCGCGGGCACGCCCTCCTCGGCGACGCCCGCACCTGCCACGAGGCGGCCGGCCGGGCGCTCGCCGCGCTGGAGCGGGCCGAGCCGGACAGCGGCGACGACCCGGACTGGATCACCCACTTCGACGGCGCGTATCTGGCGGACGAACTGGCGCACTGCCACCGCGACCTCGGTGAGGCGCAGAGCGCGGCGCGCTACGCCTCGCAGGCGCTGGAGGGCCACCCGGAGTCGCGGGCCCGCCGACGGGCGATCGGCCTGGTCCTGCTGGCCTCCGCGCAGGTGCAGCAGCGCGAGGTGGAACAGGCCTGCTACACGGGCACGCGGGCGGTGGAGCTGCTGGACACCCTGCGCTCGAGCAGGGGCGCGGAGTATCTCGACGACCTTCAGTTGCGGCTGGAGCCGTACGCGGAGGAGCCGTCGGTACGGGAGTTCGCCACCCGGCTGGAACTGCGCGCCGCGGCCTGACGTCGAGCGGGGCGCGGGAGGCGCGAGTGGCGGGTGGTGCACAAGGGCTTTCTCCCAGGAACGGAAGGGGAGTTGTGTCCGCATCTTGTTACCGCTCCGGCACGTGTGTGCGGACCACTCCGGGCACCCGGTAGCGTGAGCCGACGATCGCAGTAGGTCCACACGTAGGAGTCCCGGTGACGCACAGCGGACAGGGTGACGAGCAGCGGCTACCCGCCGCGCGGCCCGCGCACGAAGGCGTCGTGCTGCCCGCCGACGGCAGTGAGCCCCTCATACCGGGCGCGGCAGGCGCACAGACGGCTCCGGCGGGTGGGCAGCCGTGGGGGGAGCCGTGGGGCCCGCAGCAGTCGGCTCCCGCGCCCGGCGCCGCGTACGGATACCCGGGCCCGCCGCCCGCCGGCGGCGGCGCGCCTCAGGGGTACGGCTACCCGGCCCCCGTGCAGCCCGGCGGCTACGGCTACCCGGCCGCCCCGCCGCAGCCGGGCGGTTACGGCCACCCCGGCGGCCCGGCGCAGGCCGGCCCCCAGGGCTACCCGGCCCCCGCGCAGGCCGCTCCGCAGAACCACCCCGGCGGTCCCGCTCAGCAGGCCGGCTACGGGGCTCCCGGTACGCCGCCGCAGCAGGCGGACGCGCATCACGGGCGGGGCGCCCACGCCGCCCCGCCGGCGGGCCCCGCGCCCGCCGGGCAGGGCCACTACCCGGCGGGGGGCGGGCACCAGGGGCAGCCGTCGTACGGCGCGCAGGTGCCGGCGGTACCGCAGCCGGGTGTGCACCGGCAGCCGCTCCCGCCGCAGGACGCCCCGGCGGCGCAGTCCTCCGCCCCTCAGGGTCCGGACGCCTACGGGCGGTACCCGGAAGCCCCTCAGGACGCCGGCCGTGCCGGGTTCGGCGGGCCGGGTGCGGGGGCGCAGCCCTTCCAGCCCGCTCAGGGCCCGCAGGCCCCTGCACCGCACGACCCGTACTCGCAGAGCGGCTCCCCGCAGGCCGCCGGCCCGAACGCGCCGAGCGGCTTCCCTCAGGCCGCGCCGCACACCGCCGGGGGCGACGCCGACGCCACGCAGTACATCGCGCCCGTCGCGCCCGGTGCGCTGCCGCCGGAGATGCCCGCGGAGTCGACCACGTTCCTCGGCACGGGCCCTCTGGCGTCCGGCGCCGCGCAGGGCGGTGCGCCGGAGGGGGCCGGCCAGGTCTCCGACTCCGACGCCACCCAGTACATCGCCCCGGTGCCCGGCGGGGCCGTGCCGCCCGCTCCCCCCGGGCAGCCGTTCGGCATCCGCCCCGGTGCCCCCGGGGACCGGCAGCCGCCCGCCGAGTTCGACAGCCTGTTCCGCTCCGAGGGGCAGGGTGCGCAGACGGCGGACGCCACCCAGCAGATGCCCCGCTTCGAGGAACCGCCCGGTCACGGTCATCCGCAGGACCGCCGGCCGGCGGCCCGGTACGAGCCGCACTACGACCCGGAGCCGGAGCCGCGCCGCCGGTCCCTGGCGCCGGTGGTCGCCGCGCTCGTCGTCGGGTGCGCCGTCCTCGGACTCGGCGTCGGCGCCGTGATGTTCAGCGACGGGGACGAGCCGAAGGACCCGGGCCCGGACAAGAACGTCGCGGCCGACGTCCCGGCGCCCAGCGAGGCGAGCCCCACCACGCAGGCCGCCGACCCCGCGGAGCCGCAGGCGAAGGAGCTCGACAAGCTCCTCGCGGACAGCAACAACAGCCGTGACGCGGTCATCCGTTCCGTGGAGAACATCAAGGTCTGCAAGAACCTGGACCAGGCCACCGCCGACCTGAAGGGCGCGGCGCAGCAGCGCCGGAGCCTGGTGACGCGGCTGGGCACCCTGTCCGTCGACAAGCTGCCCCGCAACGCCGAGTTGACCGCCTCGTTGGTCAAGGCGTGGCAGGCGTCCGCCTCCGCCGACGACCACTACGCGGCCTGGGCGCAGCAGGTCAAGGGCAAGAAGGGCTGCAAGGACGGCAAGGCGCGGGTGACCAGCCGCACGGCCCAGGCCAACGCGGCGAGCGGAGAGGCCACGGCGGCGAAGAACGCGGCGTCGCCGCTGTGGAACTCCATCGCCCGCGAGTACGGCCTGACGGAGCGCCGCAGCAGCCAGCTCTGACGACGAGGCCCCGGCCTGCTTCCCCGTGGGGAGCTGGCCGGGGCGCCGGACGGCGGGTGCGGGGTCCCGGTCGCCCTACGAGGCGTCCATCAGGGTCCGGCCGACGTCCACGAAGTCCTTCCGCTGCGTCACCAGCCGTCCGTCGCGCACCACTTGGAACGTCACACTGCTGTTGACGATCCTCGGGTAGCGGGAAGCACCGAGCATGTCCTCGTAGCTCCACCGCAGGGCCGGAGTCAGGCCGTCGGTCGACACCTCCACCCCCTGGTCGAGGGCGTGCGAGATGTTGCCGGGGGTGATCTGGTCGCTGTCGATCGAGCGGACGACCTTGTTGAGGACGTTGTACGCGATCCACGTGGTCTGCACGCCCGCGTCGGCCGGGTCGATCCTGTTGTCGCCGAACGCGTGGGTCCGGACCACGTCGCGCATCCGGTCCCAGCGGGCGTCGCTCGCGTCGGGGTACCAGCCCGTGATGTAGGCGCCCTCGTAAGGGCCGTTGCGTCCGCCGGTGCGGTCGATGAGGGGCTGGCCGACGCTGCCCATCACGGACGAGATCCGGACCTGCCGTCCGTCCTCGGGCAGCCGCCGGTAGGAGTCGAAGAATGTTTCCGTACGTTCGCCGAGCGCGGCCGTGACACAGCCCGGCCGGTCGCCGTCGGACGCGGTCGTGGTCCAGGCCGGCTCCGCCGCCTGCCTGCGTGCCCGCCGTGCGTCGTCGGAGTAGTCGGTGGCGTCGTCGGCGGCGAGGATGTCCGCCGACTCCCGGGCCTTGCCGCGGGCCAGGCCCGCGTTGAGGAGGTCGGGCAGGTCGTCGCCGGCGAGGCTGTCCGGCCGTACGAGCGCGACCTTGTCGCAGACGTCAGCGAGCTGCTGGCCGTTCCCGGCGAGCAGGGCGGCCTGACCGCCGTTGACGGGGTAGGACAGATAGCTGGTGAACTCCTCGTCGGAGATGCCGAATCCGCCGATGAAGGGGATGCCCGCTGCCTCCAGGGGAGCCATGAAAGCGTCGCCGTACTGGCTGTAGGAGCCGACCACCGCGGCCGCGCCTTCCTTGACGGCGCGCCGGGCGCAGGTGGCCGCGCCCTGGGGGGTGTTCTGCTCGTTGCAGGTGATGACCCGCAGCTCGTGGCCGTCGATGCCGCCCTGCGCCTCTGCCCAGCGGGCGTAGGCCTTGGCCATGGCGGGCATGCCGGGCATATTGGTTGCTTTGGTGTCTTCCGGGGCGAAGGTCATGACGGTGACGGGCTCCCTGGAGCCCCCCGGATCTCCAGGGAGTACGCCACAGCCGGCGATGAGCGACGCCCCGGTCGCCACCACCGCCGTACACGCGGTACGGACTGAGAAGGTCTTGGACGGGCGAGGGGAGGAGGGACGACGCCTACCGGTCATGACTGTGCACGCTTCCGGTTCCAGGTAACGGCACAGTGAGCATGGTTCAACGGCGGGTGACGTCCAGGTGAATTGCAGGGGGGCGTTCGGGCGGACGGAAAGGGAACGTACGATCGAAGGCGTGCAGCAAGGTTCGGTCAACCCTTCCCGTCGCGGCCGTCGCTCCTCCACCATGGGCGGCATGCCGCTCAACGACATGCCCTGGTGGCGCTGGCGCAGCAACGTGCGCTCGGCGCTGCACATGCTTTCCGACCCCGTCTTCCATCAGGAGTGCTGGCTGGCGGGGCGCGAGGGATACGGCGACGTCACCGACGCCGTCTACCGTCTGGTCGAGGACACCTGGCTGGACAACTGGTCCGCGGAGAAGTACGTCGGGACGATCTTCCGCGACTCCGGCGAGGCCGCGCTCGTCGACGTCGCCGTGCTCCGGGTGCTGCGGATCATGCACCAGGTCGGCGCCGATGCCCCGGTCTCCGCGTACATGGAGCACCACGGCTGGCCGGAGGCCGTGCGAGCGGCGCGGGACGCGCACGTCCGGATGGCCACGAGCGACGGGGAGGACCCCGACACCCCGCCGCGTTCCCTCGAGGTGCTGCGGATCATGACGCGGTCCGTCTGACGGACGTGGTCCTGGCCGGACGGCCGGATGTGGCAGGCTACAAGGATGACCGACCAGTACGTCCTGACGCTCTCCTGTCCTGACAAACAGGGCATCGTGCACGCCGTCTCGAGCTATCTGTTCATCACCGGCTGCAACATCGAGGACAGCCAGCAGTTCGGTGACCGGGACACTGGTCTGTTCTTCATGCGGGTCCACTTCTCCGCCGAGGCCCCGGTGACGGTCGACAAGCTGCGCGCCAGCTTCGCCGCCGTCGGCGACGCGTTCCAGATGGACTGGCAGATCCATCTCGCCGACGAGCGGATGCGGATCGTGCTGATGGTCAGCAAATTCGGGCACTGCCTGAACGACCTGCTGTTCCGTTCCCGTACCGGCGCCCTGCCCGTCGAGATCGCGGCCGTCGTCTCCAACCACACCGACTTCGCCGAGCTCGTCGCCTCCTACGACGTCCCGTTCCACCACATTCCGGTCACCAAGGACAACAAGGCGGCCGCCGAGGCGCAGCTCCTGGACCTGGTGCACGCCGAGCAGGTGGAGCTGGTCGTCCTCGCCCGCTACATGCAGGTGCTCTCCGACGACCTCTGCAAGCAGCTCAGCGGCCGGATCATCAACATCCACCACTCCTTCCTGCCGAGCTTCAAGGGCGCCAAGCCCTACCACCAGGCGCACGCCCGTGGTGTGAAGCTCATCGGCGCGACCGCCCACTATGTGACGGCCGACCTCGACGAGGGCCCGATCATCGAGCAGGAGGTCGAACGCGTCGGCCACGAGGTCACCCCGGAACAGCTGGTCGCGGTCGGCCGCGACGTGGAGTGCCAGGCGCTGGCCCGCGCGGTGAAGTGGCACGCCGAGCACCGCATCCTGCTCAACGGCCGCAGGACCGTCGTCTTCGCCTGACGGGTGTGTCCGTGACCGCGCCCTACCCGTGGACCGGGGTACCGCACAGGTCGTCCAGGACGAACGCCTTCTCCTCGTTCTGGAGCTGACGTTCCGCCTCCAGCTGCATGAGCAGCCGGTCCAGCAGCGCCTTGTCCCGGGGGCGGACGACGAACTCCAGCACCGCCCGGTAGAACGCGTCGCGCAAGGTCGGCGGCATCGCGTCGGAGGCGTCGAAGCAGATCCGGCTCGCCGAGCGGAACAACCGCTGGACGTCCCTGGTGGCGGACGGCTCCGCCGCGAGTGCCGTGGCGCCCGGGAAGAACGGTCGCTCACCGGGCAGCGCCGCGGCCGCCCAGCTCTTACGGGCCTCCTCGGAGGTGAGCCGGTCGAGCAGGTCCCAGGCGGCCGCACTGCTCCTGAACACCGCGGCCATGTCGCCCGACACCTCGAAGGCGTTCTCGTCCTCCTCGTCCTCCTCCGCGGCCGTCAGCCTGTCCAGGTAGTCGGCGGTCGGCAGGGGCCGCACGTCGTCGCCGTAGTGCCTGCGGATGAAGGAGCCCTGGTGCTCATGGGTGCAGTCACCGCGGTTCAGGAGTCCGTGGCGGCGGTCGCCGATCACGGCGAAGTCGTGCAGCCACCGGGCGTCGGGGGTGCGCCCGTCCGCGGTGAGCATCCGTGCCCACTCCTCCCACACTGCGCGGGTCTCCTCCCAGGGCATCCTGCCCGTGGCCCATTCCTCGTACTTCGCCGAGCCCCTGCGCTGAAGCATCAGGTCCTCGATCCAGTCGGTGCCCGGCCAGCCGGAGGTGGCGCCGGAGCCGAGTCCCACGCACCACACGGGAGCGGAGTCCGCCACCTCCCTCCTGCTCCACACCAGCGACTTGAGGTCCACCCGGATGGGAGCCCAGTAGGCGCGGGTCCGTGCCTGGCCGCCCGCGTCCTGGACCGTGACGGTGGGCGCCCACGGGGTGACGGCGGCCCCCGCGACATGTTCCGGCAGCGGACGGAGATCGCCCGCCCTGGCGTACTCGGCCAGCTCACCGGGGCTGTTGAGGATCGCCACGTCCGGCGGCGCGCCGGCCTGGAGCTGGGCGACGAGGGTCTCGCGCAGCGAGCGGGTGCCCTTGTAGACGTAACGGTTCCCGGTCTGCTGCCCGATGCTCTTCAGCGCTTGTACGAAAGGCTTCTCCTCGCCGTCGGTCCACGGGCCGAGCACGACCAGGGTGCGTTCCTCCGGCGGGCCGCCGCCGCACCCTGCCGTGGCCACGGCGAGCAGAACTCCCGCGAGCAGCGTTCTCAGGCCCCTGCGTCTCCTCATGGGTTCCTCACGCGTCGGTGGACGTCCGTCGGGTGCGGGCCGCCGGGTACGGCCTGCCGTAGAGGTGGAGCGTGACGCCGCAGGCGATGGCCCCGAGTCCCGCGGCCGGCACGGTGATGCCCGCCGTGAGCGACCAGCCGTCCGGGTCCGCCACGCTCATCCGCGCGTACGCGGCGTCCGCCGCCCGCTCGATCGCCCGCGGGGCGGCCTCGTCCGCTTCCACCTCCGCCAGTTCGGCTACCTTCGCGTGCACATCGTGCTGGGCTTCGTGCTCCTGGGCGCCGCCGAACGCCAGCAGCAACGGCGTCACCAGCACCGGCAGCGCGCCCGCCGCCAGCTGGAGGCTGACGAGCCGCAGCCGGTCCCGCAGGAACACCGCCGTGCCGACCGTCATGAAGCCGAACAGCGCGGTCGTGACCACGGCCGCTCCGGCGGCTGTCAGCGTCAGGGGGCTCCATGCGGCGAGGTCGCCGCTCTCCTGCCGCAGCAGGCTCTCCATCTTCTCGATCCGGTCCAGCACGGTGGTCGGTTCCTGCTGCTCCTCCGGACTCGTGCCCGGGCTGCCGAGCAGTCCCGCCGCGTACTCGACACCGGCCGTGCGCAGCAGTTCGCTGGACCGGTTGCGGTCCGCCCAGGCGATCTTGTCCCCGTAGGCGACGACGAGCCCGGACACCACCCGCAGCTCCTGTTCCTGTCCCCGGCCGAGGGCACCGGTCTGGGCGACCCGGTTCAGGCTCTGCGACGCCTCCGTCAGCCGGGAGCGGTACGTCTCGCCGAGCTCGACCCGGCCGGCGTGCCCGGTCCTCAGCAACCGCAGCTCGGCCTGCTCCCGCGCCAGGACCAGCGACGTGCGGGCCTGCGCCAGTCCTTCCAGCGCCGGCACCGACCGGTGGCGCAGCCGGTCCGAGCGATCGTGCACGTCGCTGTACGCGGCGGCGCACAGCGCGAGCGCGACGAGCGCCAGGGCGGGCAGCACCAGCATCCGGCGTCGCAGGAACGCGGCCGTCGCCCGCCGCCCCCCGGGTCCCCGTCCGGTGGCCCGCGCCCACAGCCCGGGCCCGAGGATCCGCCAGGCCCTGATCCACGGGGCGGGCTTCGTCGCCGGCGGCCGGCGCACCGCCGTGACGGGGCGCCGCCACAGCGCGGCCACCTTTCGCCGCGCGGACGGCCGCACGTCACTCCCGCCGGCCTTCCCTCCGGCGGCGTCCGCCGGCGGGCCGGTGTACGGGCGCGTGGTCATGAACGACCCCCGAGGGTCAGGCGGCGCAGCCAGGGGCCGCGGTCGTGGTGGCGGGCATGGCGCAGACCGAGCGGGCGGGTGCTGTACGCGTTGTCGAGGAGCGCCTCCGCCAGTGCGGCGCCCTCGGCGGTGTCCGTGTCCGGTACCTGTTTCGCCAGTTGGCGGTAGCTCGCGGACAACTGCTCGCGCAGTTCCCGTTCGGTCCGCGGGAGCGGGACGGCCGCCGGCAGCGCGGCGCGCACCTGCTCGAGCACGCCGCCGCCCTGCGACCGCACCAGCTCCAGCAGTTGCTCCAGCAGCTCCGCGGTAAGCCGTTCCTGCGCCTGCCGGTCGGTGAGCCCCTCGTGGCCCGCGAGCCGGTGCAGGGCGGCGTGGGCGCGTACCGCGGAGGCGACCGTGGGCGTGCCGGCGTGGATGCGCACCATCGCCGTCCGCGCGGCCGTGCGGTGCCGCGAGTCGGGCGGCACACCGTCGAGGGAGGCCAGCGCGCGGTCGGGGCTGTGCCGGGCGAGATGGATACGGGCCAGCCCGAACGCGGCGGCGCCGAGCGCGTGGTTGCGCCGCCACACCGCGTCGTAGAACAGCATGGCCTGCTGCTCGTGCGCCTCACGCGCCGCCGGTGCCTCGGGCGCGGAGGCCCGCTCGCCGGTCCGCCACTCGTCGGCGAGCTTCTCGTGGCAGTAGCCGAGGGCGAGCTTGGGCGCGTACTCGCCGGGGATCGCCGCGTACACGGTGTCGAAGCAGTTCAGCGCCCGGTGCAGGCGGCCGTGGGCCAGCTGCGCCAGACCCTGGTGCCAGTCCAGGCGCCAGTCGTAGCGGGCCCGGTCGCCGAGCAGCCGCCCGGCCCTCTCCAGCTCCACCGCGGCGGTCACCAGTTCCTTGTCACGGCCGTGCCGGCGGACACCGGCCAGCTCCAGATGGAGCCGGCAGCGCAGCAGATGCAGCTCCGGCGACGGCAGCCACTCGTCGCTGAGCTGGAGCAGACCGGCCGGGTCGTCGTAGGAGGTGCGCTGGAGTTCCTTCCAGTTGGGGTCCCGCACGTCGGCCTTCGGCACCGGCAGGGCCACCGCGGCCTCCGCAGGCTCCGGCACATGGGCGCCCAGCCGGTCGGCCGTGCCGTCGGCCCGCCAGCGCTCCAGCGGCGGCGGCTTGCCCAGCCGGCCGTCCAGCGCGATCGCGGCCGAGTGGAACAGCGGGGACGGCTCGAACGTCTCCTCGTCCAGTCGCAGCGACCGCAGTTCGCGCAGCACACCGCGCAGCTGGACGGCCATCTCCTGCGCGGAGGCGTAGCGCCGCCTCGGGTCGGTGGCCGTGGCACGTGCGAGGGCGCGCCGGAGCGATTCGGTGCCGAGGTCGGACGGCGGCGCCGGGTCCTTGGCGAGCAGCTCACCGAGGACGGCGCCGACGGTGTACAGGTCGCCCGCGGTGGTCATCCCGCCGCCGGGTCCGCTCTCCGGCGGCCGGTGGCTGACGGGTCCCGGTGCTCGAGGTTCGCGTACGCCCGCGACGTCGATGAGTTTGATGCCGGTGCCGCAGTGCAGGACGTTGGTGAGCGACAGGTCGCCGTAGACCAGTTTCTCCTCCTGGTGCAGGTGGTCGAAGGCCTCCAGTACGAGCAGCCCGTACACGACGATGAACTCGCGGACCCGTGGCCCGGCGAACGGCTCGACGCCGCGGGCGATGCGGGAGCCGACCCACGACAGGGACGCCCCGTCGGCGAACTCCATCACGATGAACTCGGCCGACGTCGGCTCGTGGCGCGCGTAGTTGACCACCCGGATGACCGAGGGATGGTTGAGGCTGACGAGCCGCAGCCGCTCCTGGTGGGCCTGGAGCACGGCCGCCGGATCACCGGGGTCGAGGATGCCCTTGAGCGCGACGGGACGGTTCTCCAGGAGCAGATCGCGGGCGAGATACACCTTGCCGTGGCTGCCCTGCCCGATGGGCCCCACCACCTCGTACTGCTGGTGCAGCCGCTCGCCGCCCGCGAGGCGGTCCCCGGCCTGCTCGGTGACCAGTGCGTCCGGGTCGCGCACGGCGACGGACGGCAGGTCGGTCAGTCCGTCACCGGGCGGCCCGACGACGAACTCCCGGGGCCCCGCCGGACCGGTGAGCTCCTGCTCGGCCGTCTCCGCGTCGAGCAGCGCCGACTCGATGTCGACGGCGCAGCGGAACAGGGCGTGCGGCTGTTCCGGGGAAGCGTTCAACGGGCCTGCCGGGCCGAGCTGTTCCAGCATCCGGCGCAGTCGCGGGGCCAGGGCGGCGGGCCGCCGGCCGGACAGCTGCCGCAGCCGCTGCTCCGTCTCCGCGAGCCGGCTCACCCGCGTGCCGAGCCGTTCGGTGCGGCGGGCGGCCCAGTCGGGGCCGAGGAGTTCGTCGCGCACCCGGGCGAGGAGGGGTGAGCGAGGGTCGCTGAAGACGAGCAGGAGCCGGCTCCGGCCGCGGGCGAGGAGCGCGGAGAGGAGCCGCAGCATCTCGTCGTCGGTGGAGGCCGACCGGTCGACGGACAGGAAGGCGGCGATCAGCGGCGGGCTCTCGGCCGCGATCCGTCCGACCAGGTCCCCGTCCGCGTCGCCGACACCGGCCGGCGGGCCGTCCGGGAGGGGGTCGAGGCCGATACGGTCCGCCGCGTCCCTGGCCAGTTCCGCCACGGTGCGGTTCGTCGCGTCGACCGCGATGTCGATGCTGCCCGCCTGCGGCTCAGCCGCGACCTGCCCCGGGCCCGTCGCGCTGCCGTGGGCGGACGGCGCGTCCGGAGGGCTCTGCTCACGGTCGGCCAGGGTGAGCACCGATCTGACCGTGTGCAGCAGGTCGTGCTCCCCCTCGCCGGCGAACACGGGCTCCACCGGGTCGGTGTCCGGGGCGCCGTCGAGCCAGCGCGTCAGCCGGCGGTGCAGTCCCGGGACACGTCCGGAGGCGGTCCTGTCGTGGTCGACCGCGACGTCGTGCGACACGGCCGGCTTCCCCGTGACCGTCAGCCCCAGCCGTTCCAGCGGCAGGTGCTTCAGCACCGTCTCGGTCGGGATCATGTACGCGTGGTCCCGGCGCACCCGCGCCTGCGGCGTGCCGAACTGGTGCGCCACGATGCCGATGACCCGTCGCGAACGGCTGTGCACGACGGCGCATCCGCTGTAGCCGCGCCGCACCACGTACGGCGCGTTCAGCGCGTCGAGCTGCACCCACTCCGGCGTCGGCGCGGGACCGCCGCGCCCCATCAGCCGGGCGTCCAGGTGCTCCCCGCCGGGCAGGTCCTCCGGATATCCGGTGAAATGCACCATGTCGCCGCGTGCGGGGATCTGCCGGTGCAGGACGGCGTGCGGGACCGCCGGTTCCTGGTCCAGCTTGAGCAGCGCCAGGTCCCCGCCGAACTGGCCCGTCGGCATGACCAGGTACTCCCTCAGCAACCGGGCCCGCAGGGGCTCGGTGGTGTTTCCGGCCGGGGCGTGGGGTACGTCGACGTAGACCTCCTCCAGCGGGGTGCGGATGCCGGAGGAGTCCGGGCGCATCAGGACGACATGGGCGCAGGTGAGCACCAGGCCGCCGGGGAGCAGCACCCCGGCGCCGAGCGGCCGGCCCGCCCGATCCGGTCCGCGGAGCAGACGTACCCGCCAACTCTCTTCATGTATCTGGGAGTTGGATGTGCGAATCGGCTCGCTCATACTGCTCACGATAACTACGGGAGACGGGGGACGCGATGGCTGAGCGTGACGAAACGGCGGTCGTGGGGCTGGCTGAGGTCATAGGGCAGGTCCGTGACGAGCTCGAGCGGGCCCAACGCGCGGGCGAGGGACGCGATCTGCGGTTCAGCGTGGAGAGCGTGCATCTGGAGTTCGCGGTGCAGGTGCGCCGGGAGGGCAGCGGGCGGGCCGAGCTGCGGATCGGGGTGCTGACGGCCGGCGGCGGCGGCTCCGCGGCGCGCGACACGACGCACACCATCCAGGTGGAGCTGAAGCCGCACGGACCCGACGGCGACCCGAACATCAGCGTCGGCGGCGAGTGACGCGGCACGGACCACCGTCGGCCGGGGCGTGACGCACCGCGCGTACCGCCCGCGGTTCAGCCGGTCACCAGCGCCTCGCCCACGCTCGTACGGGCATAGAGCACCACGCGACCCGTACGGTGCGCGCTGACCAGACCGGCCGCGCGCATCGCCGTGAGGTGCTGCGACACACCGCCCGCCGACAGGCCGGTACGGCGGGCGAGGTCGGTGGTCGACGCCGGGGCCGCGAGCTCGGCCAGCAGCAGGGCCCTGCTGCGGCCCAGCACACCCGCCAGGGCGTCCGAGAGCGGCTCCGCCCGCGCTTCCCACAGGGTGGCGGTGCCCCGCGGCGGGTAGCGCAGAGTGGGCTGCCAGTCCGGGCTGTCCACGTCGGAGAAGATCCGCGGCCCGCCGAAGACCGAAGGCACCAGGACCAGCCCGCGGCCGTCCAGACGCCGTTCACCGCGCACACAGCGGTGCATCACCTGCAACGTCCCCGAGTCCCAGGTGACGCGCGGATCGAGGTCGTCGAAGAGACGCCGGGCACCGCCCTCGGCGAGGCGCTTGGCGCGGTAGAGGATGTCGCCCTCGACCACGGTGAGGATCCGCGGCCAGTACGGGGCCATCGCCACCTCCCAGTAGGCGGCGATCACGTCCGCGAGCCGCCCGAGACCGCGATCCGGGTCCGCGCGCAGTGCGGCGACCCCCTCCCTCGCGGCGGGCGTCGTCGTACGGAGCAGTTCGTGCGGCATGGAACGCAGCGCCGCCAACTCCACGTCGAGCGAGGGCTGCGGGGTCATGGGCGGCGCCACCAGGAAGCCGGGGACGCCGGCCGGCGGCGGGCCGATGAGCGAGGACAGCGGGGCGAGGTCCAGCTTCGCGGCGGCGAGGGCGGGCCGTACCCGCTCCGCCCACGGCCGGTGCGCACCCGGCCCGGTGTCCCTGAGCACCCGCACGCTCGCGACGACCTCCCACAGCG
Source organism: Streptomyces sp. NPDC054847 (assembly GCF_053610925.1). NCBI lineage: Bacteria > Bacillati > Actinomycetota > Actinomycetes > Kitasatosporales > Streptomycetaceae > Streptomyces > Streptomyces sp. NPDC054847. Next base: position 20,382 of record NZ_JBSGZJ010000053.1, read on the forward strand.
GGGACACGGCGAAGCGTATGCGGGCCACGTCCTCGGCGGAGAAACCGATCTCCAGGGTGCCGCCCTCCGGGCGGCTCTCCAGCACCATTCGGCCGAGGCTAAATCATTGGAGCCCGACGCGGAGTCCGGGGCAGCGTACGGACCATGACCAGCGACAGTCCCTGGCGCTCCCGTGACTTCCGCACACTCTTCACGGCCACCGCCTTCAGCCAGCTCGGCACCAACATCGGCTACGTCGCCGTCCCGCTGATCGCCGTGTCCGCGCTCGACGCGAGCGCGGGCGAGGTCGGTCTGCTGGCGACGCTGAGCACGGTCGCGTTCCTCCTCATCGGCCTGCCGGCCGGTGCCTGGGTGGACCGGATGCGCCACCGCCGGGTGCTGATCACCGCGGACCTGGTGCGGGCCGCTCTGTTCGCCTCGGTGCCGTCCGCCTGGGCGCTGGACGCCCTCACCCTGGAACACCTCTACGCGGTCGTCCTGCTGAACGGCTGCGCCACGGTCTTCTTCGACGTCGGCTCGCAGAGCATCCTGCCCCGGCTGGTGGGCCGCGAGAGCCTGGTAAGGGCGAACGCCGCCGTGGTGAGCCTCCAGGCTGCGGGCAATGTGGCGGGCCGGGGTGCGGGCGGCGGGATCGTACAGATGTTCACGGCGCCGGTGGCCGTCATCGGCGTCGGCGTCCTCTACCTCGCCTCGGCCGTCCGTCTCGCGCTGCCGTCGGCGGGCCGTACCCGCAGGGAGACGGACGGCGTCGTGCCGCAGAGGGCGGACGGAGGGCGCGCCGCGTCGCGCGGGGGACTGGCGGCGCAGATCGCGGAGGGACTGCGGCACGTCCTGCGCAACGCCGAGCTCCGCGCACTCGCCCTCACCGCGTCCCTCACCAACCTCGGTTCACAGATCGTCAACACGCTCCTGCCGGTCCTGTTCACCCGCGAACTCGGCCTGTCCGCCGGTGTGCTCGGCCTCTACTGGGCGGCGGGCGGCGCCGGCATCCTCCTCGGCGCGCGCTGTGCCCGCCCCGTGGCCCGCCGTTTCGGCCACGGCCGTACCCTCGGCGTCGCGGGACTGGTGATGGCGCCGACCGCGCTGCTCGTGCCGCTCATCGACCGCGGCCCCTGGCTGTGGCTCGCCGGGGCGGGATGGATGCTGGTGACCTTCAAGATCGGCGTCGACAACGTCCTCGGTGTGAGCCTGCGCCAACGGCTCACGCCGGACCCGCTGCTCGGCCGGATGAACGCCACCTTCCGCTTCATGCTCACCGGCGCGATCGCCGTCGGCTCGGCCGTGGCCGGACTGATCGGTGAACTCGCGGGTCTGCGCGTCGCGATGTGGGTGGGCGCGGGCTGCCTCACGCTCGCCTTCCTGCCCGTTTTCCTCTCCCCGGTGCGCCGCCGCAAGGAACTGCCGCAGCCGTGGGCCCCTGCCCGGCCGGCGGGCAGCCCGCCGAAGGAGCGGACGCCCGGCGCCTAGGCTCTTTCGTCCGGGACCACCCGAACCCGCCCCGCGCCGACGGAGGCCGGCCCCGGAACCAGGGAACCGGCCCCTGACTTGGGGCGATCCGGCAGTGGTTCTCCTAGAGCCGGCTCAGAGCCGCCGCCGCGAACAGCACGTCACGGATGGCCTGGCGGTCGCCGTCCTGGCCCGCGGCGGCCTCCTCCGGGGAGACGTGTCCGGCCACCAGCTTGCAGAACTCGACGCCGTCCAGGGCCACTTGCGCGACCGACTTGTCCGGTGAGCCGACCGCCGCAGGCGAGTCCAGGGCGATGTACCAACTGCCGCCGCCGGAGCCCTCGACCTCCAGATGGAGCGACCGTCCGGGCGCGCCCGCCGCGACCAGATGCTGCGGCGGCGCCGCCAGCCCCGCGCGCCTGCGCTCCGCGAGGGCCGCGGGCAGCAGCCGCGCCGCGAGGTCGATCATCCGGTTGAGGTGGGCGCCGCTCGGCGGTGCGTACGGGTAGTCCACCGCGTCGGCGATGTCGTCCGCGTGGATCCAGCACTCGAAGGCCCGGTCGAGCAGCGCGTCCCGCAGCGGAAGCGCGAAGGAGCCGTACGAGACGGACATTTCGGCGGCGCCGGGACCGGCGAACGACACGGTGCGGATCAGGTCGTGGCTCTGGTCGCGCCACGGTTCGCGGATCGTGGCGGTGGGCGGCAGTTCCCTGTCGTCCCAGAACGCCTCGGTGCGCGCGGTCGGCAGGAGCGGTGCGTGCGGCCCCAGCGGGTCGTCGAGCCCCATCGCGCCGGCCACTATGCCGTCGACGGTCAGCAGGTGCCCGATGACACCGGCCACGGTCGTGCGGCGGCTCATCCGGCGTTCGCCCTCGAACCACTTGAGCCGCACCGGCGCGTGCCACTCCGAGTCCCCGATGTCCCGGAGCAGCGCGTCGAGCCTCGCGGTCTCCGCGTCGTACGGATCGGCCCAGGCGGGCACGGGGATACGAGCCGGTCTGCGGCCCAGGCAGTTCTCCAGCACCCGGAAGCGCAGCAGCGGGTCGAGGTCGAGGTCCCGGTCGGTGTGCAGCAGCCCGACCGCGTCACGCAGCCGCAGGGCCTCCTCCGCGCACGGGGCGCAGTCGCCGAGGTGCTCCTCGACGGCCGCGGTCTCCTCCGCGGAGCACGCGGACAGGGCCCAGGCGCCGAGCAGGGACTTCAGCACGCCGTGCGAGGGGGCGGCGGGGGCGGGGGCTTCGGGAGCGGCGGGTGTGTCACCGGCCGCCGGATCGCCGGTGGTGGACGCGCCGTTCACCGAGCGGTTCCCGGAGCCGTCGACCGTGCCGTCCGACCCGCTGTCCGCCGCGTTGTCGGTCGTGCCGGACCCGGCCACTGGGCAGGGGCCGTCCATTGCGTCGGCGGGTCCGCCGCCGGGAGCCGGCTCCGGAGGAACGGGCGGTGCCGGCCGGTACGCGTCCGGACGGAGGTCGTCCGCCGCGGCGCGCGGGGACGGTATGCGCGGCACGCCCCGCACCTCTTCCCCGTCGTCACCGCCGTCCAGGGGGCCGTTCACAGCGCTCGTCCGTACCCGGGCGGTGACGAGCCCTCGAGTGAGCGGGTGTGCGCCGTCGCCAGCAGTTGCAGGCCCAGCCTCAGCCGCCGACGGGCCTCGTCCTCCGTGACGCCGAGGTCGGCGGCGGTCTGGCGGTAGTCCCTGCGCTGGAAGTACGCCAGCTCCAGCGCGGCGCGCAGCGGGGCGGGCATGGACGTCACGATGTAGTCGGCCCTGGCCGCGACGGCGGCCCTGCGCACCTTCTGCTCCAGTTCCTCCGCCGTGCCCCCGCCGCCCTCGGCGAGCGCCGCCGCCTCGCTCTGCCGCAGCCGGTGCACGGCCTGGCTGTTGGTGAGGCGTGCCACCCAGGAGCGCATGGAGCCCTGCTTGGGGTCGTAGGCGTCCGGATTTTCCCATATGTACCCGAAGACTTCGCGGGTGACCTGGTCGGCGGCCTCCTCGTCGTCGAGTACGCGATGGGCCTGGCTGTGCACGAGCGCGGCGAACTTGTCGTACAGCTCACCGAGCGCCGCGGCCTCGCCGCGGGCCAGTCGCTGCTGCATCCTGCGGTCCCAGCGCGGTGGTGCGTCCTTCGCCATACCGCCCCCAAGCTCTGCGCTCGCTCCGTGCCTGTTGCCTCTGCCCTCGTGACTGTTGCTCATTCGAATGTAGTGCGCCGGACGAAATACGCACGTGCCTTTGCGTCAAGTACGCCCCTGCCGGCGTCCGGGATGGTAGGGCCGCGTCCGGGGAAGAACCCCCTGGGGGCGAGTGGAAACGCACTCCGTGACGAATGTCGCGTTTCAGCGACGGACGGTCGGGCAGCGGCAGTGGAAGGACAGCTTCCGGTCTTCTGTGACCGGCCTTAGGAGGGGTCCAACGTGGTGATGCTCAAGGTGGCCGAGTCCCGGCAGGGCGCGTGGACCGTGCTGCACGTACGCGGGGAGCTCGATCTCGTGTCCTCGCCGGTCGTGCGCCAGCGGGTCCACGACGCCGTCGCCGCCGGTCACCACGACGTCGTGCTGGACCTCTCCGAGGTGTTCTTCTGTGATTCCAGCGGCGTCGGCGTGCTGATCGCCGCGCGGCGGCTGATGCGTTCGTGCCGGGGCCGGCTGCGGCTGATCCTCCCGGCGCGCGGCGCGGAGGACGGGTCGCACGTCAACCGGGTGCTGGGGGCTTTGGGTGTGCGCCGTCTCTTCGAGGTCTACGCGGACACCGGTTCGGCGACGGACGACGGGGCGCAGCCGCTGACCGCGTGACGCCGGGCGGGCCCGCGAGGAACTCCCGTCGGCCGTAAGCCCGCACGCGCGCCCCGTGCCCCGTGTGCGCGCCCCTGTACGCCCCGTCGCACTCCCGTCACCTGCGCTTTGCCCAGCCGTTGCCGCCGTGCAATTGCCCGGGTGCGTACACACCTCCGCCTCCGGGGCTTTACGCTCCCCGCATGGACAGCGCAGAGTACGAGCGGAAGATCGCTTCCCGCTTCGCCGCTTTCGATCAGGACGGCAACGGCTACATCGACCGCGAGGACTTCAGTTCGGCCGCGGCCAAGCTGCTCGCCGAGTTCTCCGTCACGGCCCGGTCCGACAAGGGACAGGACCTCTACAGCGGCGCGGAGGCGTTCTGGCAGGGTATGGCCGGGATCGCCGACGTGGACGGCGACCAGCGGGTGACCCGCCAGGAGTTCGTGACGAGCGCGGTCAAGAGACTGCGCGACAACCCGAAACGCTTCGGCGAGATCGCCCGCCCGTTCGTGCACGCCGTGATCAGGGTCGCCGACGAGGACGGCCGCGGCGTCACGCCCGCGGCCGTGGAACGCGTGCTCGGCGCGCTCGGCGTCGACGCGGGCGTCGCGGCGGCGGCCGGGGCGGCGCTGGACGCGGACGGGGACGGGCGGATCACCGAGGACGACGTACTGACCGCGTTCGCCGCGTATTACGTCACACCCGAGCCCGACTGACGTTCCGGGGGCGGGGCCGCCCAACCGGGGGGGCCGCCCGCCCCCGCGGTGGGGGGGGGGGGCCCGCCCCCCGGCCGGCGGGGGGGGGGGGGGGGCCGCCCCCCCCCCCCCCCCCCCCCC
>NZ_JBSGZJ010000054.1:0-25434 GCF_053610925.1 Streptomyces sp. NPDC054847
CGGCTCCCCGGACCCGCCGGACGGCAGCACGCCCGCCGTCAACCGGCGTAGGTCTCGAACTCCGCGATCCGCGGCGTCCCCGTCGAGCCGGTGATCTCGAAGGTGATCTTGTGCAGCGACGTCAGGGGGAAGGTGATCACGCCCGCGCCGCTGCCGGAGGCCAGTACGGCGCCGGTGTCGTGGTTGACGACCCTCCACGATCCGATGCTGCCCACGGAGCCCGACGCCTCCCGGATGTTGATCTTCGAAACGGTGGTGGCGGAGCCCCACTTGACCGAGACGGAACCGGTCGAGCCGGCCGGCGACCAGTAGGTACTCATGTCACCGTCCCGCACATTGCCGTAGCTTGTGCCGTCGGCCTTGCTCGTGCCGTCGGAGCCGGCTCCGATGCTGAGGTTGGTCCCGCTGGGCTGGGTCGGAGTGGGCGCCGGGGTGGTCGGGTCCGGCGCAGGGGTGGTCGGGGTCGGGGCGGGCGTGGTCGGATCCGGCGTCTGCGGCGAGCAGTTGCCGTCCGAGAACCGCAGGCCCTTGTTCGCGCCGGCCGTCTGGCTCACGACGCCCGGCACGCAACTGGCTCCGTCGAGGCTGAAGGAGTACGGAATGCCCACTGTCGTGTTGGACTTCGGGTCCGGGCCGGCGGGGTTGTTGTCGCTGCCCGGGCTCGACCAGGTCACGTTGTCGAAGATGTTGCCGCTGACCTGCCAGTAGCCGGCCGCGTCGGTGTAGAAGGTGCCGAGGACGTCCTTGGAGTCCTCGAAGTAGTTGTTGTCCACCTTGGCGCGGGCGCCGGCACGGGAGTTGATGCCGGACTCGTTGAGGCTCTTGTAGTGGTTGTTGTACATGTGGCCGATGCCGCCACGCAGCAGGGGCGCACGGGAGTCGATGTTCTCGTACAGGTTGTGGTGGTAGGTGACGAAGCCGTTCGACAGGTCGCTCTCGCTGGAACCGACGAGGCCGCCGCGGCCGGAGTTGCGCAGAATGCTGTAGGACAGGGTGACGTACTGGGTGTTGTCCTTCATGTCGAACAGGCCGTCGTAGCCCTCCGACTCACCGCCCGACGCCTCCAGTGTGGTGTGGTCGACCCAGACGTTGCGGACGCCGCTCTCCATGCCGATGGCGTCGCCGCCGTTGGACGTGGGCGAACCCGACTTCTTGACGTTCCGGACGGTCACGTTCTGGATGATGATGTTGCGGGCCTCACGGATGTGGATGCCCACCTGGTCGAAGACGGCTCCCCCGCCCACTCCGACGATCGTGACGTTGCTGATCTGCTTGAGCTCGATCACGCCGTCGGCGGTGTTGCAACTGGCGCCCGAGACCTTGCTGGTGTTGCCGTGGTTGATGGTCCCCTCGACCTGGATGGTGATAGGGGTGCTGCTGCTGGCCCGGTTGCACAGGGCCGCGTGGATCGCGGTTCCGGTCGTGGCCCGCACCGTCTGGCCGCCCGCACCGCCGGTGGTCCCGCCGTTCTGGGTGGCGTAGCCGGTGACGCCGCCGGTGGCGGCCGACGCCTCGGGCATCGTCAGAGCCACACCGGCCACGGCCGCGAGGGCGCCTGTGGCCAGCGCCGCGGAAAGTCGTAGTGCGACTGGATGTTTCATTCTTGCCTCGCTTTTCGTCTTCGAATGGGGGGTGTTCTGCCGGATGGCGCGCTTGTTCCGGTGGCCGCCCGGCGCCTTCAGGGCCGTCAGGGTCTGCGGGACACCTCGCCCCGCGGCGCGCGTCAGTCGACGTGGCGGATGTCGGACGAGGAGTAGAGGCAGTGCGTGCCGTCCGCTCCCGTGCCGATCTGGGTGGGCTCGCCGCTCGTCGTGCCCCTGTACTTCGTGCAGATGTCGATGTCGCGGCCCGAGTCACCGTGGATCGTGATGCCCGAGAACCGAGCCGTGTCCCCGTAGTTGGTGTTGATTCCGACCAGGGTGTCGCCGGGGGCCGTGATTTTGGTGTCGACGATCTGGATGTGCCTGGCGTACTGCGTGGAGCAGTTGCCGCAGGAGCGGACCAGCTTCCCGAAGTCCTCGACCTGGAAGTTCTTGATGATCAACGTGCCGGCGCCGTTGTGCTGGAAGACCTTGTCCGCCGCCTTCCGCGCACCGCCGCCCTCGACCGTGCGGACCGTCGAGGAGGAGCTGCCGCGGAAGGTCGCGGCATCCTCGCCGACGTCCTCCCACCAGACGTTCTTGAGCGTGCAGGTGCCGTCGCAGTGCACGCCGTCCGCGGCGGGGGCGCCGAGAATGACGTTCTGCAGGGTGGCGCCGTCCGCCAGCCGGAGCATCGGCGGCTGGCTCTCGCTCTGGCCGTCGCTGCCCAGGTCACCGCTGCCGTACAGACGCTTCATGCCACCGTCGTAGGTGCCCGTGACCGAGATGGTGGAGGTCACCGCCTGGCTGCCGTTGGCCGTCGGCCACGACGCCGGCGGGTCGGTGGGATCGGTCGGCGGGTCTGTCGGGTCCGTGGGCGGGTCGGTCGGGTCCGTGGGGACCGTGCCCGACGCGGTCAAGGTCCACTTCTTGCTGGTCACCGAGTCGCACGAGTTCTGCTGGACCAGGGCGCCGGCCGCCTTCGAACTGTCCTTGACGTTCAGGCACTTGGCGCCGTTGCTGTTGACGACCTGATAGGTGTCGCCACTGACCTGCGTCAGCTTCCAGACCTGGGTCGCCGTACCGCCGCAGGTCTGCTGCTCCACCGGCTTGCCCGCGCTGGTGGAAGCGTCCCGCACACCGGCGCACTTGGAGCTGTGGGCGGCGGTCAGGGTCCAGCCGCCGCCGGCGGCCGCCAGCTTCCAGGTCTGGTCGGCCGCGCCGTTGCAGGTGTTCTGGACGAGCTGGACGCCGGCGGAGGTGTTCGCGCCGGGCACCGCCAGGCACAGTCCGCTGTTGGCGTTCTTCAGGGTGTACGAGCCGGCCGCCGCCGCGGCCGACGCGGAGCCTGTCATCCACATGGCGGTGAGGCCGCCGCCGATCAGTGCGGTGACGGCTGCGACGGAGGCGGCGGCACGACCGCGCCTTCTTCGATGGTGGTTCCGTGTGCTCACTCGGCGTTCCTTTCACCACCTGCGGTGTCGGCCGCAGGTACCAGTCGGTGGGGTGGTGGGGGTGCAGTGGCAGAGACCGTCACGGACTCCCGCTGTTCTACATGCTGAACGTTGTTCGTATATGAGAACTGCGGAGGAAGGTACGCCACGCCTGACGGTCGGTCAATACATCAACCGGTTCAGCCGGTTCTTCGGGGCGGACCCGCTGATGGTGGACCCAGAGTGGCGTCACGATGTGGTCATGTCAATGAGTTTCGCAAGCGCTTTCTATGTATCGGTTTTGGGCCGCCGTTCCGCCTACTGAACGCTTGCGTCGTCGAGCAGGCATGCCGAAATGCCCCCGGCCGGGAGTGCTGCGGGGTCATCCCCGTCGTACGGATTCCGCGCCCTGTTCACGGACGGCCGGCATCGCCGCCCACGCGGCTTTCAGGCAGCCGACATCACCGCCCGCTCGGCCCTCAGGCGGCCGAAGTCTCCGCCCGCGGGCCTGTCTCAGACGGCTGACGTCACTGCCCGCGCGCCGGCTGGTTGGCGATCAACAGGGTCGTACCGGCCGCGCGGAAGCCGAGGCGGGCGTAGATGCGGGCCACCGCCTCCTCCGCTTAGGCGAGGAAGACCGTGCGTACCCCGTGGTCGCGGGCATGGGTGGCCAGGGCCGCCATGACAGCGGCGCCGAGACCCTGACGGCGGGCAGTGGGAAGAGTGCCGATTCCACCGATCTCGGTGGTGCCGTCGGCCGGGTGGTAGTGGCCGACGGCCAGCGGGGTGCCGTCCGGGGCGAAGGCGGCGACCAGCGTCTTGTGACCGGCTCGCAGGGACGGGCGGATCGTTGCCGGCGTGTCGTCGGCCGCCAGCTTTTCGGCCGCTGTCGCCAACTCCGTCGGACCCGCTTCCCCTCGCGCGGTGCCCTCTGCCGCGAAGGCCGGCCCGGGGAGGGCGAGTACGGCGGGCAGAGCGGGATCGTCGGCGTCCAGGGCACGGATCGTGACGCCATCGGGGAGGGACTGCCGGGGCAGCGGGTGGTGCGGATCGAGGACCATCAGCGGGCGTTCCGCGGCCGGGAGCCCCGCTTCCTCGATGCGCACACGCAGCGCGGGCGTCACCTCGGCGAGCCACTCGAACGCTTCCGGCACTCCGAGCTGCCGCTGTCGGGAGCGCACCAGGGCGATGTCGGCGGCGGTGACGGCAGAGTTCGCCGAGGCGGGGCGGGCATGACCGGGGCCTCCGTAATAGGGCGCGCCTGGCTCCTTTCGCACGAAGAGGCGCAGGGGACCGAACTCCTCGGCTTCCGCGAACAGGAGGGGGACAGTGGCGTAGTACCGCTCTATACGGTGACGCAGGGACGACTCGCTCATGCGGCGTATCCCCATTACGGGACTTCAGGGCACTTTCCGCAGGCCGCACGCTCGCAGGCACGGCGCGGCGCGTTCGGCCGCGCCGTACGCCGTCCGACTCCGGGCAGGCCTGAGCAGCTTGTCACGCCTATCGATTCTCGATAGATTTCCATCGCAGTTCGATTGAAGGGGAAGCGATGGGAAAGTTGACAGTGCTGGCGCTCCGCGCCGTGATCGTGGCGCTGCTCGCCGGTTCGGTGTTCGTGCAGGCGGTGATGGTGCCCCTGCTGGCCATCGACATGCGGGAGCTCGACGCGGACGTCGCACACCTGCGCACCCCGGTCCTGGTGATCATGGTCCTCGGTATCGTGACGGTCGAGGTCGTGCTGGTGTGCGTATGGCGGCTGGTGACCATGGTGCGGCGCGGCACGCTGTTCTCCCACGCCGCCTTCCGATACGTGGACATCGTGATCGGCGCTGTCGTGGCGGCCGCCCTGCTCGTGTTCACGTTCGGGGCCGTCCTGGCGCCGGGCGAAGCCGTCGCCCCCGGCATCGTCCTTCTGGTGGGCGGGGCCGGCCTGGCAGTCCTGGGGGTCGCGCTCGTCGTCCTCGTGATGCGGATGCTGCTCGCCCAGGCCGTGGCGCGCGATGTCGAGGCGTCCCGGATGCAGGCCGAGCTGGACGAGGTGATCTGATGCCGATCGCCGTCGACATCGACGTGATGCTCGCCAAACGCAAGATGTCCGTGGGCGAGCTCGCGGAACGCGTCGGGATCACCCCCGCCAACCTGGCGGTACTCAAGAACGGCCGCGCCAAGGCGGTGCGCTTCGCGACACTCGCCGCGCTCTGCGAGGCACTCGACTGCCAGCCGGGCGACCTGCTGCGCTGGGAGGCCGACGCGCCGCGGACGGCCGGCGCGGAGCGGACCGCCGTCGCGGCGGGCAGCTGACGCGGAACGGAACACGGACGCGACGGGCGGCTGACTCGGAAGGACCGCCGCGGCCAGAGGAACGCAAGCGCGACGGCCGGCTACATGTTGATCATGTGGCCGGCCAGTCCGTGGACCGCTTCCTTCACGGCCTCGCCGAGTGTGGGGTGCGCGTGCACGTTCCGGGCGACCTCGTGCACCGTCAGGTCCCACTGCTGGGCCAGGGTCAGTTCCGGCAGGAGTTCGGTGACCTCCGGGCCGATGAGGTGGGCGCCCAGCAGTTCCCCGTGCCGGCCGTCGCTGAGGATCTTCACGAAGCCGGAGGGATCACCGAGTCCGTGGGCCTTTCCGTTGGCGGTGTACGGGAACTTCTGCACCTGTACGTCGAAGCCGCGCTCGCGCGCCTGCGCCTCGGTCCAGCCGAAGCTGGCGATCTGCGGCTGGCAGTAGGTGGCGCGGGGGATCATGGTGTAGTCGAGCTCCATCGTCTCCGCGTCCGCGATGGTCTCGGCGGCGACCATGCCCATGGCCTCGGCCGCGTGCGCGAGCATGAGCCGTGCCGTCACATCGCCGATCGCGAAGATGTGAGGAACGTTCGTGCGGCATCGCCCGTCGATCTCGACCGCCCCGCGATCCGTCAGGCGTACGCCGGTACTCTCCAAGCCGTAACCGGTCACCCGCGGCTGGAAGCCGATGGCCTGAAGCACCTTGTCGGCTTCAAGGACCTGACGCTGCCCGCCCGTCGTCACGTGCACCCGCACCTGCGGGCCCTCGTCGTTGATCGCCTCGACCCTCGTGGACGTCAGCACATTGACGCCCAGCTTGCGGTAGCGGCGGGCCAGTTCCGCCGAGACCTCCTCGTCCTCCAGCGGTACGACCCGGTCCATGAACTCGACCAGCGTGACCTGCACGCCGTAGTTGTGCAGCACGTACGCGAACTCGACTCCGATGGCGCCCGCACCGGCGATGATGATGCTCCCCGGCAGCCGGTCGCTGAGGATCTGCTCCTCGTACGTCACCACCCGCTCGCTCAGGCTCGTGCCCGGGAGCAGCCTCGTCGTCGCGCCGGTGGCGAGGATGCAGTGATCGAAATCGACGGTCTGCTCCGTCCCGTCGGAGCCCCGGACCCGCATGGAATGGGCGTCGGTGAAGACGCCCGTCCCGTCGAACTTGGTGATGCTGTTCTTCTTCATCAGGTAGTGCACGCCTTTGACGCGTCCGTCGGCCACCTTCCGGCTGCGCCGGAACGCCTCCCCGTAGTCGAAGGAGACCTGGCCCTCGACGCGGATACCGAAGGTCTTCGCCTCATGGGTGAACAGATGGGCCAACTCGGCATTGCGCAGCAGCGCCTTTGAGGGAATGCACCCTACGTTGAGGCACACACCGCCCCAGTACCGCTCCTCCACCACCGCGACCGACATTCCGAGTTGGGCGCAGCGGACCGCCGCCGTGTAGCCGCCCGGACCGGCCCCGAGAACCACGACATCGAAGTGTGCACTCATACCAGCACCATAGGGGCGTCGGCGTCGCGAGCGGCGCATCGCCGTGCGGCATTGTGGCAGCGCACCGCGGGCCCGCTACCCACCGCACCAGTGGTCGCGCTGCACCCCCGGCGCTCGTGTGCGACGGTGACAGGGGGCGTCCCGACACGGCTGGAGAAGCGATGCAGCAGGACAAGCACCCTGATTACGGTCCCGTGGTCTTTCGTGACCGGGCCGCCGGTTACGCGTTCCTGACCAGGTCGACCGCGCGCAGCGACGAGACCATCGTGTGGGACGACGGCGAGACGTATCCGGTCATCGATGTCGAGATCTCCTCGGAGAGCCATCCCTTCCATACGGGCAAGGCCCGCGCTGTGGATCCTCAGGGGCAGATCGCCAAGTTCGATCAGCGGTACGGCGGCGCCGGGAAGAAGAGCGGCGGCTGAGGAAACGGCGCCTGTCGCCCAGACCCTTGGTTGCTGCCTGCCTCGGCCCCGAGGCGGCACCACTAGGCCGGAGCCGGCCCCCCTGACCCGTACGCGCCGGAGGCGGCGGACGCGGTGCGACGAGCGGGTCGACCAGGGCCCGGTCAGCTCTCCGTCCGTTGCCCGCTCAGGCGCAGGAGTTCCTCCCCTGTGGCGTACAGCTCGATGAGCAGCGGCCGCAGCGCCCGGCCGGTGGCTGTCAGGGCATACCGTGTGCGCACGGGGAAGCCGCGCCTGCGTTCCACCTCCACCAAGCCGCTGTCCTGGAGTGCTCGGAGCCGGTCGGTCAGCACTTTCGCCGACAGCTCCGGGAGCAGGGCCCGCAGCTCCATGAAGCCGTGAGGGCCGCCCATCAATTCCCGCAGCAGCAGTGTGGTCCAACGGCCGGAGACCGCCGCCAGGGCGACCTCGACGGGGCAGTCGGCCTCCGGCCGCCGGGTGCGTCCCCGCGGGCCGGGGACCAGCTCCACGTCCCACGCGGCGTGGGTTTCCGTTTGGTTACCTGTTTCCGCGGGCTGTTCGCTTGCCACATGACGCATTCCACCAGTGTGCAGCGGGCGACCAGCGCCGCCGAGCACCCGTACGCCTTCGAGCGAGCTTTCAACACCTTCGATCCTGAGGTCCTCGACCAGCTCTACGAGCCCGGTGCGGGCTTTGTGCCGACGCCCGGACACATGGTCACCGGGGCGGGTCGTCTCCGTGCCAACGGGGACTTCCTCCGGCTGCGCGTCCCGATCCGGGTGGCGCCACGTCACACGTACGTCGTCGGTGATCTGGCGCTGCTGATCGTGGACTTCGTCATCGCCGGCATCACGCCCGACGGGGACCCCGTTCGGATCGAGGGCACCGCGACGGACGTGGCCCGCCGCGGCGCGGACGGGTACTGGCGCTACGCGATCGACAACCCGTTCGGGGTGCACGGAGCACCGAACCGGTCCGGGACCCCGCCCGAAGCTGAGCGACCCCGTCCCGGCGGCAGGGCTCGCTCAGCTCGGCAGCCGGGAAAGCCGGACCCGGCGGTGGCCGAACGGTCAGGTCACGCGGTGGCGCATGTGGTGCCGTCGAGCGTGAAGGCGGTCGGGACGGAGTTGGCGCCGCCCTTGGTGGCCGTGAAGCCGACGGTCACCGAACCGCCGGCAGCGATGCCGGAGGTGTAGGAGGCGGGCGTGACGCTCACCGTGCCCCCGTCCTGGGCCGGGGTTCCGCCCCACATGTGGGAGACGTGCTGGCCGTCCGCGAAGCGGAAGACCAACGTCCAGCCGCTGATCGCGGCAGCGCCCGTGTTGCGTACGGAGATCTCGCCCTGGAAGCCGCCCGGCCATTCGTTGACGACGCGGTACCCGACGGCGCAGCCCGCGCCGGGGGTGCCGCCCTCGTCGGTGGTGACGGTCACCGTCGCCGAGCGGGCCGAGCGGTTCCCGGCCGCGTCGCGGGCGTAGACGGCGAAGGTGTACGCGGTGCCGGCGGTGAGACCGGTGACCGTGGCGGTGGTGGAGGAGGACGCGGCGACCTTGGTCTCGGAGCCGCCGCCGACGCTGACGACGTCGTATCCGGTGACGCCGACGTCGTCGGTGGAGGCGGGCCACGCGAGGGTGGCCGAGTCGGCGGTCACGGCGGAGGCGGTCGGGGCGCCGGGGACTGTCGGGGCCTGCGTGTCGCCCGGGTCGCCGCCGTAGACGGTGGCCTCACGGGAGGTCTCGGCGATGCCGTTCGCGCCGTGGAAGATCCGCTCGCCCCAGGAGCTGAGCCGGCTCGGGTCGAAGCCGATGGCCAGGTCGAGGACCGGGTCGGTGTTGCCGCTCCAGGACCACGCGAGGTAGCCGAGCCGGAGCTGCTCGGCGGCGGCCATCATGGTGTCCTCGTCGGGGTCGCCCCACTGGTCGGCGGGGCCGCCGAACTCGCCGATGAGAATGGGCAGTCCGGCGTCGACGAACGCGTTCAGGTAGTCGGTGATCTCCTGGGCGGTGTCGAAGACGCTGTACATGTGGATCGAGAAGATCAGGTTCCCGGTGGGGTCGGCGTCGTACACGGACCGGGCGTTGGCCCGCATGACGCCCTGCCAGTCCTGGCCCCAGTTGGGCGCGTCCACCATGATCGTGTGTGTGAAGCCAGCGTTGCGGAGCTTCTTGACGGCCGCGGTCGTGGGAGCGGTCCAGCCCGAGGGGTCGGTGTTGCCCCAGGGTTCGTTGCCGATGTTGATGAGGACGTAGTCCTCTTCGCCGGTGAGCACCTCGCGCAGACCGATCCAGTAGTCGGCCGCCTGGTCGAGCGTGCCGGCCGCCGCCTCTTCGCCGTAACCGGTGGTGTCGTGCACCTCCAGCACACAGATCAGCCGGTTGGTCCTGCAGTCCGCGACGACGGCCGCCACGTCCGCGGGGCTGTTCTCCGTCCAGCGGTGCCCGTTGGAGAGGACGACCCGTACGGTGTTGGCGCCCAGCGCCTTGATGTCAGCCAGTGACTGTGTCTCGCCCGGGTACCAGGTGTGGGCGTGGTTGACGCCCCGCATGACGAAGTCGTTGCCGTTGCCTTCGAGCAGCCGGCCGTCGCTGATGTGGAGCCCTGCGGCGCGGACATCGGAGGGCTGCGCCTGCGCGACGGTCGCGCCGAAGGGGCCGGGCAGGAGCAGCCCGAGAATCACGGCGAGTCCGGCCAGCAGGACCGTGACGAAGATTCTCGCGGCGACGCCTCCTGTGGCGCCTCTCGCCGGTTTCCCGGTCGTACTTCTGCTCGTGCTGCTCGTTCCTGTCGTGCCTCTCGCTGTTCTCACTGCGACTCCAGGAGTGGGGGTCAAGAAACGCGGACATCGGATCTATGGGAGCGCTCCCATGAAGCCATGACGTCAGGAGCACGTCAAGATGTCGCGTCAGCGGGCTCCAATCGCCCGGCGCCGTCGCCCTGTTGCCGCCTGTCCCGCAGCAGGTCGCCGCCTGGTCAGTTCAGCAGGGCAGCAATGAACGTCTCACGGCGATCGACCAGCCAGGCCTGCATCCGGTCCCAGCGGTCCCAGCCGCCGCGCTCGTCCAGCGCACGGGTGAACACCGGGTCACCGGCGGCCACGCGACCGGCCACGAAAGCGCGGCAGACCCCTGTGGCCTGTTCGACGACGGCGGGCAGTTCGTCGCGCTCCTGCGGCGTGAGGCCGTAGCTGTCGGCGAGGATCCGCAGCCGGGCGGGGGCGTCCAAGCCATCGGGGTAGGAGGCGGTCGCTGATACGGGGTCGAGCATGGGGACCCAGTAGCGGGCGGTCATGGCGACGTCCCAGAGGGGCCGCCCCGGGGCGGCCAGGTCGAAATCGATCAAGGCCACGGCGCGGCCGTCGCGGAAGACGACGTTCTCCGGGCACACGTCGTTGTGGCACAGCATCGTCCCTCCCTCCGGGTCGGCGAGGTCCTGAGGCCACTCGACGCGGGTGTCGGCCGCGACGGCCGCCGCGGACTCATGGAGGCGCCGGAGCAGACTCCCCACGGATCGCAAGGCGGGCCGGGTCATCACCCACCGCGGAAACGGCGGCAGGGCCACGTCGCCAGGGACGAACGTCACCTGCTCGCGGCCGTCCGCGGTGAGCCCGACAGGGACCGGAGCCGCGTCGAAACCGTGCTTCCTCAGCGCGAGGAGGTGGGCATGGAGGGCGATCGCGTGGGGCGGCGCCGGGCGTTCCACCAGCGCACCGCGGCGGAGAACCGCACCCGCGTTGACCATGCCGCCGGCCAGGACTTCGCTGTCCGTTGCCCCTCCCTCAGGCCTCATACCCATCACGCTACTGAACACCGACTCGTGATGTCGGTGGATCAGGGAGAGGCTGTGGTCACCGCCCGTACGTCAGCGGCGCCGAGCCGCGTGTCGCCACAGCACATGGACGACACGGATCACCGCGAGGACGCCGGCGAGCGTAGCTCCCGTCGCCGACAAGAACTTCTCGAACGCCGGAGGGAAGGACCAGACAGCGGCAGGGCCGGCGACCGCCGCGAACACCACGCCGCCGAGGAAGCAGGCGCTGAGCAGCGCGTAGCCGATCTCCACCGTGATGTCGTCCCGTTCCGCCTGGGTCCGCCGTCCTGCTGCCATGGGCCCACCATGGCACCGCGTCCCGCAGCCGTCCAGGAGTTCGGCCCGCCCGGCCGGGCTTGCCCTAGCTTCCGGCAGGGATGTGCGAGGGTCGAGGTGGCGCACCGGCGGAGTCGGTGACATCGGCGCCGGCGCCCTGAGGGGCGGGCCGGACGAGGGGATCCGGCCGGCCACGGTGAGGCGGCCGGTGGTGGCGTACGGAGTGAGGAAGGCCGTCATGGCGGCAGGCGAGGGAGCCTCGGGGCCGGAGCGCGACCTGCGGGGGCGGCTCGATGCCCAGGTGGAGGAGATCGCCGCGCAGCTCCGCGAGTTGTCGCGCGTGAAGGACCGGATGCAGGGTCTCTTGGACGCTGTGCTCTCGATCAGCCGGGAGCTGGAGCTGTCGGAGGTGCTGCACCGCATCGTCACCACCGCCATGGAACTGGTCGGTGCCCGCTACGGCGCGCTGGGCGTACTGCACCGGTCCGGACGCTCCCTGGAGCAGTTCATCACCGCCGGTCTCTCCGACGAGGAGCGCGCACGGCTCGCCGGGATCGACTTCCCCCGCGGCCGCGGGGTGCTCGGCCACCTGATCCACCATCCCGAGCCGCTGCGGGTCGAGAACATCGCCGCACACCCCTCTTCGGTCGGCTTCCCGCCGGGGCATCCCCACATGGGCACGCTCCTCGGGGTGGCCGTCAGCGTCCGGGGGAAGATCTACGGCGACCTGTACCTGTCGGAACGCCGCGACGGTCGGCCGTTCGACCGCGAGGACGAGGCCGTCATCGTCTCGCTCGCCGGCGCCGCGGGCATCGCAATCGAGAACGCCCGCCTGTACGGGAGTGTCCGCGACTCCGCTGAACACTTCCAGCGCCTGCTGCTGCCCACACTGCCTGACCTGGGCCCCTTCGAGGGCGCGGCCGTCTACCGGCCCGCCGCAGACCCGGGCCGGTTGGGCGGGGACTGGTACGACGCGATCCTGCTGCCCGACGGCACCTGTGCCGCGGTCATCGGAGACGTACTCGGGCACGACATGCAGGCCGCCGCCGCCATGGCTCAGACCCGCAACATGCTTCGCGCCCTGCTCTACGACCGCCGCACACCGCCGAGCGAGATCTTCAGACAGCTGGACGAGACCCTCGAAGCCATCACCGACCTCCCGCTCACGACCGCCTGCCTGGCGCGCATCGAGACGCGGGACGACGGGTACAGGCTGCACTGGAGTTCGGCCGGCCATGTCGCTCCCCTGCTGATCCACCCCGACGGCCGGCCCGAGTACCTGCTCGCGGAGCCGGGACTGCCTTTGGGCGTCGACCCGCGGCAACACCGCCCCGACCACCTCAGGACGCTGCCCGCGGGCAGCACCCTGGTGCTGTTCACCGACGGGCTCGTCGAGCATCCCGACCATGCGATCGACACCGGCCTCGACCGGCTCGCCGAGCTGGCCCGAGACTGCCCCTGCCTGACGCTGGACGACCTCGTACGGACCCTCGTCGACAACCACCCCGGCGAGGGGCACGACGACATGGCCGTCCTCGCTGTGCGTACGCCGTCAGGGGCCGGCGGGGCGGCCGGGTAGCCCCGGTCGGTCTCCCGTCGCACGCGCCGGGCGCGCGCCGGCGGCTCCGTCAACCGCCCGCGGAACCGGCGGAAGCCGAGCCGATGACGACAACTCGCGCCCAGGCGGGCGGCGCATCGGGCACGTGGTCGGGATTGTTCTCGTCCCATGACGCGGCCGAATGCCTGGGGAACAGACCGACCACCGTCCGGCACGGTGGCCGGGTGTCCGGCCAGGGCGTCTGACCGTCCGTCAGTACCACGACGACGTCCGGCTGCGGCTGTGACCGCAGTGCCTTGGCGAAGCCCGCGCGCAGGTTCGTCCCGCCACCACCCACCAGGGGGATCCCCTCGGCACGGCACAGCGGGTGCACGGTCCCGGCTGCCGCGTCGCACGAGAGCACACTGACCAGATCGCGACGGCCGCCCACGGCACGGGAGATGGCGGCGACCTCCCGCAGCGCGCTGCCCAGTTCTGCGTCACTGACCGACCCGGACGTATCGATGACCACGCAGACACGGGGCGGCATGCGCCTCAGGCTCGGCAGCACGACGCCGGGCATCCCGGCCGAGCGACGCGACGGCCGACCGTACGTGTAGTCCTCGCCTGCCCCGGCGCCCGAGGCTGCCGAGCGGACCGCCGCGCCCAGCAACTCCCGCCACGGCTGCGGCGGCTGGAACGCCTCCTCGGCCCACCGCCGCCAGCCCTTCGGGGTGTCTCCAGGACGGGCGTTGATGCCCTGCGCCACGCGGAACCGGACCGCGTCCTGTTCCTGGGCGCTGAGGCCGTGCGCGCCGTCCGGCCCCAGCTCCCAGTCCCGTTCCAGTCCGTCTGCGCCGCTGCCGCAGTCCAGCCAGGTCATGCTCTGTGTGCGCGGCCCGAGCCGGAACTGACGCAGATAGTCCTCCATGAGCTCGCCCTCTGGGAGCTGCAACGACGCCGGCGTGACGGCGCCTTCCGGCCTGACCAGCCCGTCGCCGAACACGTCGTCGTTGATCTCGCAGTCCGCCGCGATGTTCATCCGCAGCCGCTCGCCCGGGCCGGTCAGCCCGCGCTCCCTGGCGACCCGGTCGCTGCGGCCATGGTGGTCGCGCAGCAGGTGCGACACCTCGTGCACCCACACTCCGGCCAGTTCCTCCACCGGTGTCCGGTCCACGAAGGCCGCGGAGACGTAGCACCGCCAGTGCCGGTCGACGGCCATGGTCGGCACCCGCCGCGACTCCACTGTGTTCAGGGCGAACAGCGCCGTCGCCAGGTAGGGCCGGACCCGGGCGGCGTGCAGGCGGGCGGCGTAGAGCTTCTCGTGGTCCAGTGCCGCCGGGGCCGGAGCGCCGTCGCGGTCCCGCATGCTTGTGGCGGCCGGTTCATCGCGGTCCACCGTGCCGGCGGCGGGCGGCGGTTCCTCGTGGCCGGGCACCTCGGTAGCGGCCGGCGTCATCGTCCGCCCTTCGCGACGGCCGCGGCACGGGCCGCCGCTCCGTCCGCCTGCCGGGACAGGGACACCACGCCGGCGAGCTTCTCGATCGACGCCGGCACGTCCCAGGTCTGCCGGCGCAGGGTGGCGAGTGTGGTCGCGGGGACGACCACCAGATCCGGCGCTCCGGTCTCCATCGCCCGGACGAGGAGCGCCCAGGCCGCGTCCCAGCGAGATTTCTCCGGGCGCCGGCGGACCGCCGCCACCACACCGTCGAGCACGGCCTGGCGCAGGTCACCCCGCTCGGGCAGCGCGGCGCCCTCCGGATCGGCGAGAAGGACCTCGGGGTCCGGGAGGTCCATCCGGTCCAGGCTCGCCAGCAGCTCCAGCCCCGGGCCGTCCCCCACGGTGCCCCTGACCAGCAGGGAGAGCACTTCCCGTGAGGAGTCGGCCGCGGTCGCGAAGGCCACGAGGCGCAGTGTCATGTCCCAGCTGCGAGGGGACGGCCACGCGCCGCCGCGCCGTGTTTCGTTGCTGGGCAGCCGGTGCACGAGCCCTGGGCGGGCGGAGAGCAGGCCGCACACGGCACGGCGGGCGAAGTCCACGGCTTCCGGCAGCTTCTCCGGGTGGAGCCGCGGCAAGGTCGCCCGGGGCCAGGTCCCGCCGAGACCGCGTACGACCACTTCGTGGTCGTGGGTCCACTGAAGATGGACGAACCGGTTGGCCAACGGAGGGCTCAGCTCCCAGCCGTCGGCGGCCGAGGACCGCGGATTGGCAGCGGCCACGATCCGGACGGCGGGTGGCAGTTGCAGGGCGCCGATCCGCCGCTCGAGCACGAGGCGGAGGAGTGCCGCCTGCACAGCGGGCGGCGCGGTGGACAGCTCGTCCAGGAACAGTAGCCCGCGTCCTGCGCGTACCAGTCGCACCGCCCAGTCCGGAGGGGCCATCGGGACGCCGTGCTCTGCGGGGTCGTCGCCGATCACAGGCAGGCCTGAGAAGTCGGAGGGCTCGTGCACACTGGCGATCACCGTCGTCAGTGGAAGGTCCAGGGCTGCGGCAAGCTGTGTCAGGGCCGCGGTCTTCCCGATGCCCGGTTCGCCCCACAGCAGTACGGGCAGGTCGGCGGCGACTGCCAGGGTCAGGGCCTCCAGCTGTGCATCGGGGCGTGGTTCGGTGTCCGCGTCGCCCAGCAGGGCCAGCAGGTCGCCTGCGACATCGAGTTGGGAGCCGGCGTGGGCCGCCCGGTCGGAAGGGATACCCGTCGCGGTGGACGACGTGGGCGTGTATGTGGGCATGTTGATCACCTATGGGTTCGTTGGGGAGCCGAGCGGGCCGTGCACGGCCGGTCGGCGGAAGGATGGGACGACGGGGGCGTGGCCCCAGGTCAGCGAGAGATCGTGTGACGCGGACGCGAGCGGTGGTCACGGGGACGAGCAGGCCCCGGCGGGAGGCGGTCAGGGCCGGGCCCGGCCAGCCCTGCCCGGAACAGTCCGTAGGTGATCCGCCGGAGCGCGGCCGCCTCGAGTTCGTCCCGCAGAGCGCCATGGCGCAGCAGTGCGTCGGGGCCCAACAGGCCCTCGACGACGGCCAGCGCACCGGCGGTGTCGCCATGGGCGAGGCGTTCCCGGACTCCGTCGAGGCAGTCCGGACGACGGTGCGCCTCGTCGATGGCCTGAAGGCACGGAAGCGGAGTACCGGTCAGCGCGGCCAGCAGTTCTTCCCGCCGGATCTCCGCCGGGTCGTGGTCCATCGGGGCGAGTACCCCGTCGACCAGGCCGATCCGGTGGTGAGCGCCACGGCACTCCACGACGCGCGGCTGTCCCACCCCGTGCGGGCTCCGGGACGGAGGGGTCGGCGGATGATCCGGTACGAGTGCCGAGGCGACCAGCGGGTGCAGCCGGCCCACCTCGATGAGACCGGCGTGGATCAACTCCAGGTCGGGCAGCACCCACGTCGCCGCGTCGGGAAGAACCGGCAGGGCGGAGGCACCGCCGTCCGTCGACGCCGCGACGATCGCGGGCGGGCGGGCGCCGTCCCCTGAGGCCACGGCGACCCGCGACGCGGGCGGGTCGATTCCGTCCGTTGGTGCGCCCGGGCCCCGAGGCGCGGGCGGGCCGTCGCCGACCGCAGACGTACCCGGGCTCCGAGGCGCGGGCGGGCCGTCGCCGTCGTCGGCCGCGACCAGTTCCAGGACGAGCCGGTGCCCGGTCCCGAGCCGTACGGTGAAGGGACCGCTGTGCCGGCCCTCGGCCTGGAGCAGGATCCGCGCCTCGGCCGCCCACCGGTCCACGGCACAGCGGTGCCACCGGGGCACCGCCTCCAGCACGGCGGGATCCGTCGCGGGGCCGCCGTCGGCGAACAGCGGATCGGCCCCGGACCGTATCCGCAGCTCGTCCGCCCTGCACGCGTCCCACAGGTGACGGTGCAGATCAAGACGGAACCGCCGGTCGGGACGGGGGTGCGGATGACGGCAGGCACCGGCCAGGGTCCCTGTGGGGGGCCCTTCCCACAGCGCGAGGCTGATCCGCTGTCCGGCGTCCGCCCAGGCCGGCGGCGTACGGGCGACGAGATGCACCGGGCGTCCGCCGTCCCGGCCCGCCGCCTCGTACCGGACCAGAGCGACGGTCAGGCCGGGGCGCAGCAACCCGTCGGGAGCGATCCTCGGCATGTGCCAGCGCAGCAGGTCGGGTGCCAGACGGCGGAGGTCTGCCCGGACCCGGCCCGCCAGTTCGCGGCCGTGGGTGCGTGCCAGAGAACGCAGATCCAGGTCGACGTCGAAGCCTGCGGCGGCGCAGGCACCCGCCCAGTCCCCGGCAAGGCGGCGGGCGGTCGCAGTCTCGATCATGGAGGGCGGCACGGCGAACTCTCGCACGCGCAGCCAGAGGGAAAGGCGGGAATCCTCGTGCGCGATCCAAGTGAGCATCAGCACTCACCTTGCGCGGACGGGGCCCCCAATCTGCCAACAGAATGAGTAGTCATCGCGGTGATCGTATCGCTCCTCCCTCTGTCTGTCAGGTGCCTTCCGCGCAGAGCGCCACCGCCTTTGGATCCGGGCGGCGGCTCGCCACAGGGCTGTCACAAGCCACCGGGATCGCTTGACCCGGCGGCGTGGCGAAGGCCGACAGTGGGTGCGGAGATCATGTGAGTGAGCGATGTCCGGGCTCGGTGGTCGGACAGGACGAAGAGGGGGCCGCGTTGACAACGAGCTGCGTCATTCTCGACATCGGTGGCGTGCTGGAGATCACTCCGGAAACGGGATGGGTCCAACGGTGGGAGCAGCGGCTGGAGTTGCCGGCCGGCACGGTGAACCGGCGACTGGGCGACGTGTGGCGGGCCGGGAGCATCGGGAGCATCGGCGAAGAAGAGGTGCACGAACAGGTGGCAGCCCGACTGCACCTCGACGCGCCTCAGGTCGAAGCCTTCATGGCTGATCTGTGGACGGAGTATCTGGGCACGCCGAACGAGGAACTCATCGCCTGTGTGCGGGACCTGCGGGACCGGTGCAGGCTGGGCATCCTGAGCAACAGTTTTGTCGGCGCCCGTGAGCGGGAGACGTCGCTGTATCACTTCGACGAACTGGTGGACCGGATCGTCTACTCGCACGAGATCGGCATCGGCAAGCCCGACCCGCGAGCCTTCGAGGCCGCGTGCGCCGGCTTGGGCGTGCGCCCCGAGGACTGTCTCTTCATCGATGACGTCGCAGTCAACATCGAAGCCGCTCGGGCATTTGGCATGAAGGGGCATCTGTTCGAGGACAACGTCCGGACCATCGCCCGCATCATGAGTCATGTGAACGCGGTCCCGGTTCCCGGTCCGGCCCCGGTCGGGCTGGCGGGCGAGCGGCGCTGAGCGGATGGTCCGCGGCGGCCGGACACGCCTCGTAGGGGGCCCGGCCGCCGCGCCGTGTCAGGTGCGGCTCGCGGTGCAGTCCGCCGGTGTGGGACGGCCGGTCGGCCAGGCGAGGCCGACGAATCGGATGCGGCCGGGGGCGTCGGGCGCGAGTTCCACCACGGAGACCGCCTTGTTGTAGGGGTTGCCGTAGTTGTCCAGGCAGATCCAGCCGCTGGCGCCGTCGACCTTGCCCATACCGTGCAGCCGCAGCCACGCGTCGCTGATGCGGCCGAGGGTGGGGATGACGGGGTCGCCGTCGTCGCGCATCCGGATCGCGGTGATCGCGGTGAGCCCGGCGTCGTAGAAGGTGATGGTCCGCGAGTCGGTCAGTTCCACGGGGCCGATGTTTCCGACCTCTTTGCTGCTCGCGAGCTCGGCCAGCGTGCGGTAGGCGGCCGCCGAGCCGCCGGTGGCGGGCGTCTTGGGGCCGGTCCAGGCGTCGGGGTGGGCGACGGCGGCGTACTGGAGGGTCACGCCCTTGCGGAAGGCGTCCCAGTCGAGGAGCTTGTCGGAGGAGAGGGTGGAGGCGCCGGAGCCGGTGATGACGGTGTACTTCTTCTCGGTGCAGCCCCGGTTGCCCAGTTCGTTGACGAACTGCCGTAGCTGGACGGGGCGTCCGGCGAAGTAGATGACCTTGGCGGCCGACGTGCAGATGGTGTCGACCATCTGGTCGAAGGCGTTGGCGGTGGTGCCTTCCTCGTGGAACTCCTCGGGGGCGCGGTACTGCTCGGGTGCGCGTGGCGATCCGAGGGTCCGTTCGGCGAAGGCCCGCTTGAGCGCGTCGACGTAGTTGTCGCCGGTGCGGATGTCCTCGACGATCAGGGTGTGCTTGGGGTCGATGTCCTTGTTGAAGTGGGACAGGGCCTTGGCCTGGTCGGTGGTGGTGGGCACGACCCGGGCGAGGCCCGGGTAGGCGTCGGGCCTCTGGGGGCTGTTGCCCGAGTCGTCGGCGGTGATGGGACCGCCGACGACGGGGATGCCGCGTTCCCGGGTGAGATAGCCGATGGCCGCCTGCGTGGTGGCTGTGGAGACGTCGAAACCGATCACGGCCCGGAGGTTGTCGGCCTTGGACTCGGACAGCGCGCCGAGCTGTTCTGCGACGGGCTTCCAGTGGCTGTGGCTGCGGCCGGGGTTGGCGAGCAGCAGCCGAATCGCCGGCTTCTTGCTGTTGGAGTCGTGATTGGCGCGGTACTGCGCGAGGTAGGCGCCCTGCACCTCGTGCAGGGTCTTCTGCCGTTCGAAGGCCTGGGCGGGCGCCATCGGCAGCATCACGGCGACGGAGACGTGCGGTTCGTCCTCGATCCGCTCGTTCTCGGCCTTGATCCGTGCGCTGACCTCCTTGAGGTTGGCGGCGAAGACGAAGCTGCCGTCGGTGACGCCCGTGCATTCCCGGGCGCCTTCGGGGCCGCGTTCCTCGACCCCCTTTCCGCAGGCGGGATCCGGCCGGAGGACGACGATGCCGGTCCATACGGCGGCGCCGAGCACGGCCAGGGCGACGACGAGTCCGGCCGCCTTGGTGAGCGGTCCGCCGGGGAGTCTTGCGATGAACGACGTCATGACGCGGCACCTTCCTGGACGGGCAGGTCGGGAGCCTGTGCTCCGGCCCGCAGACGGGCCGGCCAGGCGGCGGACGCCTCGCGGTAGGCGGCGTGCGCGGCCTTGTTGCCGTACAGCGTCTCCAGCGCGATGCGGACGGTGGTCAGTTCGTCCTCGCGGGGCGCGAGGGTGAGCGGGTCGGAGAGCCGCCAGAGCAGGGGCACCAGGGCGGCCACGGCTTCGTGGTGCGGGCCGGGAACGTCGCTGCCGCAGGCCGTGCACGACAGGGTGGGGCCGCCGGCGGGGGGTTCGTAGCCCTCGCGCGGGTGGGGGGCGGCGCAGATCAGGTTGAGCGCGGTCAGCCACTCGCCGGGCGGGGCGACGGTGAACCGGTGGTGCAGGACGCACACCACCTCCTCGACCCTCCCGAGGGCGAGCGTGTGGTGCAGATAGGTGTCGCTGCGCGGGTCGCACAGGGAGCGCAGGCGCAGTTGGGTGTTGCGCCAGCGCTCATGGGTGGTGGTGGCGGCCAGCCGGTGACGCAGCAGCAGATCGAGCGCGCGGTCACCGTCGAGGAAGGAGCGCGTCCGGTAGTCGTCGGCCTCGCGGACACGGGCGGCGACCAGGTCTTCGGAGTGGTCCTCGGGATGGGTGAACGTCCACAGTCCGCGCCGGGTGCCCGGGTCGGCCGCGGCGGACAGCAGCACCAGGCGCTCCCGCATCACGGGGTCGGGCAGCAGTTTGGCGAGGAGCGCGGGCGCGGCCTCGTCGAGGAGTTCACCGCTGCGTATCGTGCCCCCTTCCTGGACGCGCCGCACGGCCGCGTCCGCGAGGATGCGGGCGCTCGCCGCACGGCCGCCGCTGTAGCGGGCGACGACGCGGGGCAGATGGTCGGGGTAGTCGACGGGGCTGAGCATCTCGGCGATGTGGGCCGGTTCGATGTCGGGGATGCTCAGCACCAGGGGCCGGGCCTGCGGTACGGCGTCGCCGCCGACCTCGCTCAGCGGTGGGTGGCCGTGGCCCTTGCCGAGCAGGGTGGCGAGGACCACGGGCCGTGTCGGGTCCTTGCCCGGGGTGCCGTGCCCGGTGTCGAGCAGGTCGAGGAAGGCGCGTCCGACGCCGGTGTGGGCGTTGTCGAGGAGCAGCAGGGGCCTGGGCTTCTTGTTGAGCCGGCGCAGTGTGCCGTAGTTGGCGTCGATGTCGTCGAGGAGGGCGGCGACGAGATGCTCCTCGGCGGTGCGCCTGCGGTCGTCGAGCCTGCGGAAGCCGCGGACGAACTGGAAGAGCCGTTGGAGTGAGTCGCCCTGGTAGCCCTGGGAACGGTGCAGCCGTCCGCCCCACCAGGCCAGTGCACCCTTGTCCGGCTCGCTCTTGACGAGTTGCGCCCGGGCGGTGTCGAGGACGATCCCGGCGATGCTGTCGAGGCCGGGCACGGCGGACAGGACCTGCGGGAGGTTGTCGGTGACGACGTCGAACCAGCGGCCGAGGCTCTCCCTGCGGCGTCGTACGTCGGGGTCCTCGGCGGTGATGAGGGTGCGCAGATCGGCCTCCGCCCGACGCAGGTCGGGCGGCCGCAGATCGGTCCCGTCGCTGTTCAGCGGGCGCCAGGCGGTGACGACGAGGAGGCCGAGCGACAGCCGGGGAAAGGCCAGGGGCCTGCCGAAGTGCCGTACCTCCAGGCCGAGTTTGTAGGCCAGGAGATACAACAGGTGAGTGATGCGGGAGGCGTTGGGGACGTCGTCGTCGCCGTCGGCGACGCCGGGCTCGCCGAAGCCGGGAGCCTCGAGGTCGACCCGTGCGAGCGGCACCCGGCCGTTGTACGCGTCATGGACTGCGCCCAGCAGGGCGGTCCTGCCGCTTCCCCGTCCGCCGACGATCCGTACCACGGGCGCGCCCTTGGGGTACGCGAAGGGGACCTGGTACCCGTCCTTGTGGTGCAGTCCCACCAGCCGGGGGACGAAGCCTTCCTGCAGGGCCTGCTGACCGTACAGTCTCCCGCCCATGGCGCTCCCCCGTCTCCCCCTGCCAGCCGCGCATCATGAGATCAACTCGCTGTGCACAGAGGGAACTTACCTGACAGGTGCCTGCGCGGCAGAGGGGTGGGAGCGAACACTTCGCCGTGCCTTCGGGCGGGTTCGCGCGAGCGGCGACACGAGTGGCGCGACGATCGCGGGAGCGGGGAAGATCTTCAGGGCGCAGGCTCGTTCCGGAGCCCGTACGCGCCTGCTTCGCGCGAAGGGTCGTTTCGCATCGTGAGCAGCGCGGGCGACATGGGCGATCCTCTCGCCGTCGCAGGCCTCTCGCCTCGCTCGCCCTCCCGGTTCGCCCCCGGCGCTCGCCGACGGGGCGTGGGCGCTCAGCAAGGGGTCACGTCAGGGTCGATCCGGGGCAGCGCCCAGGGTTCCAGAGTCCCTTCGCAGTACTCCGCCAGGAACTGGACCGCGCCGCCGTCGTAGTGCCACCACCCTCCGCTTCGGGAGGCGACCGTGACGGTCCAGTCCCGCGGGGTCCGGCCGGTCGTGCTCCACATGAACTTGTCGCTCTCGTCCGACTCCGCCCAGGGCAGCAGGCCGCCGGGGGCGGGATGGGCAGCCGGGCCGGAGCCGGGTTCCACCCAGGCATCGGCGAGTACGTGCAGGGCGTCACGGAAACCGCGAAGGCTGTCGCCCTCATGGCCCGGGTCGGGAAGAGTCACGAGAAGGAAGTCACCGACGGCGAACGTCGGGTACCGCTCCGCGAGATGCTTGTAGTCCGCAGGCAGCGCGGTGCCCAGACTCTCCTCGAGTACGGCCCAATCGATCACGGCAGGCTCGGGCCGGCGATGCCCGGCCAGCCCGGGGAGGGCGCGCTCCAGCGCCGCGAGGGCCTCTTCCGGTTCCGTGATGCGGCGCTGCGGCGCCTGAGTGCCCATCAGGTCGTCGTGCTTCATGGACAGCAGCGTGCCAGACGCGAGTGGCGGCCCCTTTCCCCGGACGGGGCACAATGACGTCGTGGAACCGAGGAGTCAGATCATCGTCGCCCTGGATTGCGACAACCGTGCGACCGCGGACGAGATCGTCGCGCGACTGGGCGACGAGTGCCGTTTCTACAAGGTCGGTCTGGAACTGCTCACAGCGGCCGGCCCCGGCGTCGTCGAGCACCTTGTCGCACAGGGCAAGGAGGTCTTCCTGGACCTCAAGCTCTTCGAGATTCCGAACTCGGTCGCGGGTGCGGTGCGGGCCGCGGGAGCTCTGGGGGTCTCCATGGTGACCGTCCACAGCATGGGCGGTGCGGGCATCATGAGGGCCGCCGTCGATGCCGCCCGGGGCTTCCCCGGCCTGCGCGTCCTCGCCTTGACGGTGGTCACGAGCATGACCGACGCGGATCTCGCCGACATCGGGGTCGACGTTCCGGCGCAGGAGCAGGTGCTCAGACTGGCGCGGCTGGCGGACAAGGCCGGCTGCCACGGTGTGATCGCCTCGCCGCCGGACGTCCCGATGCTGCGGAGCGCGCTGGGCGCCGGTGCGCTGATCGTCACGCCGGGCGTCGCGTTGCCCGGCGAGTCTCCGGCCGAGCACGCCCGGCCCGACACTCCCCGTGCGGCCGTCGCCGGCGGCGCCTCCCATGTCGTCGTGGGCCGAACGGTCACGCGCGCCACGGACCCGGCCGCCGCGTTCCGTGCCGTCCGCGCCGACATCGCTTCGTAGCGGGCGGGCGCGTCCCGCGGGTGTCGGCCGACCGGGCAGTCGTCACTCTGGCCGTCTCGACTTGTCCGGCCCGGCGTGCCGCCTACAGGGTCGCCTGCTGCTCTTTGAGCTTGTCCATGACACGATCCCGGAGGAGTTCGTACTCCTCTCGGAGCCGCCGCCATTCGGTGACGGGCGGACGGGGAACGACGACTCCGCCGGTGACGATCTCCTCCGGCCGGAACTGCTCCCGCGTGAGGTCGATCTCGATGCCCATGCCGAGGCGGTTCCACCAGTGGTAGTCCACGCGCTCTCCGTCGACGTGGACCTCTCCTCGGATCAGCTCGCCTCCCACGAGGTCATTGAGCACCATGGCGGTCACACCACACTGGTCCCGGGCCGGGTTGTCGGTGGTCCAGCGTGATCGGAACTCCGGCGTGCACGTGTCGGCACTCCAGCTGCTGCGAACGGCTCGCTCTATGTCGGTGAGACTCAACGGTGTCATGCCGGTGATCCTCCCAGCCGCCACCGACAACGGGCTCTCACCGCGGCACCCGGCGCGAAGTGCGCGAACGGTCTGGTCAGGCGCGCGGTCGGCGTGCCATGCTCGCGCCACAAGGAAGGCGAAACATGACTCTGTATCTCGGCATACCGCTCGGCTTGATGGCGTTGCTCGTCGCTGTCAGTGGGGTGGCTGCGCTCCGTTCGGGCTGGCTGCTGCCCGTGCAGCGGCAGTACATCGTCCGTCCGCATCTCTTCGGGTGGGCGCAGTTGGCGATCGCTCTCGCGCTCGTCATTCAGGTCGCGGGCGCCGTGCTGGTCGAGGCGGGCGGCGTTCGTTCCGCCGTCACGATGTCCGGCGCCGCGGTGCTGCTGGGTGGCGTGCTGCTGATCGTGCAGGCCCAGCGCCCGGCGCGCGGCCGCTGAGCACGACTCGCCGCCGGTCCGCCGCTTTCCACCGTTCCGCGTTTCGCCGCTTCGCTTTCGCCGTTCCGCTTTCCCTTTCCGCGGGCCGGTCGCAGGGTCGTGCCCGGTCACAGGAGCGTGCGCCTCTTCCCTGGGCGAACGATCGACCGGAGGCCGGTCACCGACGTTCTGGACATGTGTCTATAGTTGATGGACAACCGTCCAGAACTTGAGGCGCATCGATGACCTTCACAGCCAACGCACTGGTCGGCCTGGTGGCCGCTCTGCACGTCTACATCCTGATTCTGGAGATGTTCCTGTGGGAGCGCGGCCCCGGCCGGTCGCTGTCCGGCTTCAACAGGGACATGGCGCGCGCCACCGCTCCGCTCGCCGCGAACCAGGGGCTTTACAACGGCTTTCTCGCCGCCGGCCTCGTCTGGGGTCTGATCGCCACGGACCCGACAGGACAACAGGTACAGATCTTCTTCCTGTCGTGCGTGGTGGTCGCGGGCCTCTACGGAGGCTTCACGGCCAATCGGCGCATCTTCGTCGCTCAGGCGCTGCCCGGCGCGCTGGCCCTCACGGCCGTACTGGTCGCCGGATGAACGACCCCAGGGCGGCGCGCACCAGGGCCAGGCTGCGGGAGGCGTTGCTCGAGGAATGCGCCGGACGCCCCCTCGACGAGGTAAGCGTGGCGGCCGTGGTGCGCCGGGCGTCGGTCGGCCGGGCCACGTTCTACCTGCATTACCCGGACCTGGACGCACTGGCGCTGGACGCCTGCGCCGAGATCGTCAGGGATGCCGTCGAAGCGCTCCACGCGTGGCGGGGCACGCCGGATCCCGAACAGCCTCCACCGCCGCTGACCGCCTTCTTCATGGAGATCTCCGAGCACCGTTCCCTCTACCGCGGCCTGCTCCGGGAAGGCGGAAGCGGTCCGTTGGGCGATCTGCTCCACCAGGAACTGCGCGCCCGGAGCCGCGCGGAACGGGAACTGGCCGGCGCCCCCGCCCCGGCCATGATCGCCTCGGCGGTCGCGGCGGCCTTCGCGGGCGTCCTCGCGGACTGGCTGCACGGCGTGATCGACACCTCGCCGCAATCGATGTCGGCGGGGGTCTGGCGGCTGCTGATCTCTCTGCACCGCACACCGGTGGAGTGAGC
>NZ_JBSGZJ010000055.1:0-25176 GCF_053610925.1 Streptomyces sp. NPDC054847
CGCACCCCCGCCCCACAAGCGCGGGGGGGGGTTATTGCGCGGCGCGGGGTCGGGGGGGGGGCGCCGCCCGGTTCGGGAAGGGGCGGGGAGGGGAGGAGCCCGCCGCAGGCGCCACCCGCGGCCGTGTCACCCCCGCCGCACGCCCCGCAACGCCACCCCCACCACGACCGCCGTGCCGAGGACAACCACCGCGTCGATCGCCAGCACCACCCGGATGCCCTCGAACAGCGACTCCCGAGTCGTCGCCAGGACGCCCAGCAGCGGGATGCCCACCGTGATGCCCACCTGCTGCGTCGTCGTGACGAGGCCCGTCGCCAGGCCCTGCTCGCCGTCCGGGACGCCGGACGTCACGGTCAGGCCGTAGGAGATGATCGCCCCCAGGTGGCACATGCTCGCCAGCGAGACGCCCACCGTCGCGAGCAGCGCGCCCGACTGGGTGCCGAGGCCCAGCAGCGCGGCGACGAAGAGGCCCTGGCCGGCGAGGGAGAACACCAGGACGCGTGGCGCGCCGAAGCGTCCGATGATCCTCGGGGCGAGCGTGCCTGCCGCCACGGACAGGACACCCTGCACACCGAAGACCAGGCCGGTGACGTAGGCCGGGAGGCCCAGCGTCTCCTGGAGGTACAGCGTGAGGACGAACACGACCGTGCTCATCATCGAGAAGGTGACGAGGCCGCCGAGGTTGCCGAACGCCACCGTCCGCCGGCGCAGCATCGGCAGCGAAACCAGCGGGGCCGGGCTGCGGGTCTCCACGACCGCGAAGGCGGTCAGCAGCGCGACGCCCGCGACGAGCGTGACGATCACGTCCGCGCCGCCGAAGCCGCGGTCGGCCGCCGTGGACAGGGCGTAGATGACGGCGAGGAGACCACCGGTGACGGTGACCGCGCCGGGCACGTCGAGCCTCGGCCGCAGCGGCGTACGGGACTCGGTCAGCACGCGGGGCGCGAGCGGCAGCACGACCAGCGTGAACAGGGCCAGCAGGCCCATGGTCGAGCGCCACCCCAGGGTGTCCGTCATGACCCCGCCGAGGAGCATGCCGACGGTGAAGCCGAGCGACAGCAGCGTGCCGCTGATGCCCAGTGCCCGTTCGCGCTGCGGCCCTTCGGGGAACGTGGTCGTGATCAGCGACATGCCGGTGGGCACGATGACGGCCGCGCCGAGTCCCTGGAGCGCCCGGCCGGCGAGGAACGACGCGGGGTCCCAGGCGAACGTCGCGAGCAGCGACGCCACGCCGAAGACGGCCAGCCCGGTGAGGAACAGCCTGCGCCGGCCGTAGAGGTCGGCGATGCGGCCGAAGAGCAGCAGGAAGCCGCCGGACGGCAGGGCGAACGCGGTGACCGCCCACTGGAGCGAGGACGGGCCGAGCCCGAGGTCCCGGCCCAGTTCGGGCAGGGCGACGTTCAGCACGGAGAAGTCGAGGGCGACCATGAACTGAGCGGCGCACAGCACGAACAGGACGAGCCGTGCCCGCCGGTCGAGCCGGGGAGGCGCCGTGCCCGCGGGGGACGGAAGTGTGGTGTCGGTAGCCATACAAGGGACCCTCCGGCGGTCCGGCCGGCCGTGGGGAGCGGGAACTTATCCTGTTGGCCGCACCACCAGGCATACGGACAGGGGGAGTACGTGGCCACGTCGACGGGGCACGACGCGACGAAGGCGCACCGGCTGCGCGAGTTGCGGGAGTTCTTGATGAGCCGGCGCGCACGCATCACGCCGGCGGAGGCGGGCCTGCCGGACGGCGGCGCCCGCCGCCGTACGCCGGGTCTGCGCCGGGAGGAGGTCGCCGTCCTCGCGGGCGTAGGCGTCTCCTGGTACCAGTGGCTGGAGCAGGGGCGTGACATCACCGTCTCGCCGCAGGTCCTGGACGCGGTGGGCAGGGTGCTCCGGCTGAGCAGCGCCGAGCGCCGCCATCTGTACGTCCTCGCGGGGCTCAACCCGCCGGCGCCCGAGACCGCTCCGGGTGACCGCGACATGTGTGCCGGGCTGCGGCGGCTGATCGACGCGTGGATGCCGTATCCGGCGCACATCATGGACGGTTACTGGAACACCGTGATGTACAACGACGCGGCGGCCGCGGTCCTCGGGATGCGGCCCGGCATCGTGCAGAACTGTCTGATCGCGTACTTCACGGACCCCGTCTACCGTGCCCGCAGCTCCGGTTGGGCACAGAACGCGCCGCAGGTCGTCGCGCAGTTCCGTGCCGCGTGCTCCGAGGGGCCGGACGACGAGGGGTTCCGCACGGTGGTCGCGGAGGCCAAGGCGGCGAGCCCCGAGTTCGCCGAGCTGTGGGAGCGGCGGGACGTGGCGCCCGGCGGGCAGATCCGCAAGGAGATGGAGCATCCGCTGGTGGGCCGACTGGTCGTGGAATCGACGCAGTTGAGGGTGCCGGCCCGGCCGGACCTGGTGATCGTGATGCACACTCCGGTGCCCGACGCGGCGACGGACACGGCGGCGAAGCTCCAGTGGCTGGCGAGCCCCGAGGGCCGTCGCGGCTCGATGTATCCCGTCGCGGGTTGACGCGTGGGCTCCGTGCATCCCGCGGCGGGCCGACTCCGGGGTCGATCTATGCTCTGGGCATGACGCAGAGCTCCGACCTCGGCCCCGAGGACCGCAAGATCATCACGCTGGCGCGCAGCGCCCGGGCCCGTAACGGTGTGCCCGAGGGCGCGGCCGTACGCGACGAGACCGGCCGTACCTACGTCGCCGGAACGGTGGCTCTCGACTCGCTGAAGCTGAGCGCGCTGCAGACCGCCGTGGCCATGGCCGTGGCCAGCGGCGCCAAGTCGCTGGAGGCCGCCGCGGTCGTCTCCGACGCCGACGCCGCCTCCGCCGAGGACCGGGCGGCGGTACGGGACCTGGGCGGCGCGGCGACGCCGGTGCTGCTGGCGGGCCCGGACGGCGAGCTGAAGGCCGCGGTCACCGCGGGCTGAAGTACCCCTGCCCGCGCCCCGTGAGGCGGCCTTCGCGGCCGACCGGGCGGGGCCGGGACGGCCGGGGCGCGGGCGCGCGTGACCGAGGGCCCGTGACATCAGGGACAATGGGCGCCATGAGCGCTCGTACCCAGTCTTCCGAAGCCCCCCATCGGGCCGGCTTCGCCTGCTTCGTCGGCCGCCCCAACGCGGGCAAGTCCACCCTCACGAACGCTCTCGTCGGCCAGAAGGTGGCGATCACCTCCACGCGGCCGCAGACGACCCGGCACACGGTGCGCGGCATCGTGCACCGTCCCGAGGCGCAGCTGATCCTGGTGGACACCCCGGGGCTGCACAAGCCGCGGACCCTGCTCGGTGAGCGGCTGAACGACATCGTGCGCACCACCTGGGCCGAGGTCGACGTGATCGGCTTCTGTCTGCCCGCCGACCAGAAGCTCGGCCCCGGTGACCGGTTCATCGCCAAGGAGCTGGCGGGGATCAAGAAGACCCCGAAGGTCGCCATCATCACCAAGACCGACCTCGTCGACTCCAAGACGCTGGCCGAGCAGCTCATCGCCGTCGACAAGCTCGGCAGGGAGCTCGGCATCGAGTGGGCCGAGATCGTGCCGGTCTCCGCGGTGGGCGACACCCAGGTGCAGCTGGTGGCGGACCTGCTGATCCCCCTGCTGCCGGAGAGCCCCCCGCTCTACCCGGAGGGCGACCTCACGGACGAGCCCGAGCAGGTCATGGTCGCGGAGCTGATCCGCGAGGCCGCACTCGAGGGCGTACGGGACGAACTGCCGCACTCGATCGCGGTGGTCGTCGAGGAGATGCTGCCGCGCGAGGACCGTCCGGCGGACCGCCCGCTGCTGGACATCCACGCCAACGTCTACATCGAGCGCCCCAGCCAGAAGGGCATCATCATCGGCCCGAAGGGCAAGCGCCTGAAGGAGGTCGGCACGAAGTCCCGGAAGCACATCGAGGCGCTGCTCGGTACGCCGGTCTTCCTCGACCTCCACGTGAAGGTGGCGAAGGACTGGCAGCGCGACCCCAAGCAGCTGCGCAAGCTCGGCTTCTGATCGCGGGGCCGGGGGCGAGAGGATCCGCCGGACGGCCCCGTCAGGAACCTTCCTTGAGCACCAGCGAGATCAGCTGCCGCTGGGCGTCGGTCAGCCGGGGGTCGGAGCAGTAGACCGTGCGCCCGTCGACCGTGAGCTGGTAGCTGAACCCGTCGGGGACGCCGATGGGCGGAGTGTCGCGGGCCTCGGACACCGCCTGTGCGGCGAGGGCATGCACGTCGCCGGCATCGGCCCGGTCCGAGGTGTCGACCTCGGCGAGGCGCTCGATCCCGGCGAAGCCTCCTGTACGCCTTACCTGGATACGCATGGTTCCCGTTGTAGTACGGAACGGGGCCGGGCGACAGTCGGGCCGCCCGGCCTCCGGTGATCCGGGCCGTCAGTCCGACGTCTTCACGCCGACCTGTGACCAGGCCTTGAGCACGGCCTCGTGCTCCTCGCCCTCGCCGTAGCGGGCCGCGGCCGCGGCCACCGTCAGGCGGGCGAAGCTGCCGAAGTCGGCGTCCACCGTCAGCTTGCCGCCGGTCAGCACGTCGAACCAGATCTGTCCGGCCCGCTCCCAGGCGCGCCCGCCGAGGCGGTTGGCCAGCAGGTAGAAGGCGTGGTTGGGGATGCCGGAGTTGATGTGGACGCCGCCGTTGTCGCGACCGGTGCGGACGTAGCCCTCCATGGTCGCCGGCTGCGGGTCCTTGCCCAGCACGTCGTCGTCGTACGCGGTCCCCGGCGCCTTCATCGACCGCAGCGCGACGCCCTCGACGCGGGGCGCGAGCAGGCCTGCGCCGATCAGCCAGTCGGCCTCCTCCGCGCTCTGTCCGAGCGTGCGCTGCTTGACCAGGGATCCCAGCACGTCGGACACCGACTCGTTGAGGGCGCCGGGCTGGCCGAAGTAGCTGAGGTTGGCCGTGTACTGGGTCAGGCCGTGCGCCAGTTCGTGGGCGATGACGTCGACCGCGACGGTGAAGTCGAGGAAGATCTCGCCGTCACCGTCGCCGAAGACCATCTGTTCGCCGTTCCAGAAGGCGTTCCCGTACTTCTCGTCGTAGTGGACGGACGCGTCCAGCGGCAGTCCGGCGCCGTCGATGGAGCTGCGTCCGTAGGCGGTGAGCAGTTCGAAGGTGGCGCCGAGGCCCGCGTACGCCCGGTTGACGGTGGCGTCCTTGACGGCCTCCTCACCCTCGCCGCGGGCTCGGATGCCGGGCAGGTCGGTGCCGCCCCGGGCGTCGTAGACGGTCCTGCGCGGCCCGTCGGAAGGGGCTGCGACCGCGCGCGGCGCGGCGCCCAGCACCGTGGTCAGCCGGCGGCCGGTGCGCTGCGCAGCGTCGGCCTGGAGGGTGCGCCGGGCCGGGCCGGACACGGCGGGGTCGTCGGTCCGGGCGAGCTTGTCGAGGATGTGCGGCGGCACGATGCCGCAGAAGACCGGGGTGCGAATGTCCATGAGCGGCAATGTGGCACTGCGTATGTGGCCTGTCACGGAAAGTGAGACCGGTTAGCGAAATGGAGTGATAGGTCATATTTGACCGTTACTGATCGGTCGTCCCGCATACTGGAACGGGTCCCACGCTCCCGCCGAGGCTCGGCTAGTCTGCTGTGCATCATGCGTTTCGGGCTGCTTCTCCTTAGCTGCCGCGGCGAGGGCCTGTAGTCGTAGGCCGACCCCCTCCCCGCGGAGTCTGGTGCTGCTTCGACTCAGTCGGCCCCCTTCCTGCAGGACCCGAGGAGCCCTACGCCATGTCACAGTCGCAGTGGATCGGCCGTCCTACCCCGATCACCAGCACGACGCACACGCAGCAGCCGTCCGGGATGCCGATCCACAAGTACCGCGGGTACGAGTCCGTCGACATCCCCGACCGCACCTGGCCCGAGCAGCGGATCACCAAGGCGCCGCGCTGGCTGTCCACCGATCTGCGCGACGGCAACCAGGCGCTGATCGACCCCATGAGCCCGGCCCGCAAGCGTGAGATGTTCGACCTGCTGGTACGCATGGGCTACAAGGAGATCGAGGTCGGCTTCCCGTCCTCCGGCGAGACCGACTTCAACTTCGTGCGCTCCATCATCGAGGACGGCGCCATCCCCGACGACGTCACCATCTCGGTGCTGACGCAGGCGCGTGAGGACCTGATCGAGCGGACCGTCGAGTCCCTGGTCGGCGCCAAGCGGGCCACGGTGCACCTGTACAACGCGACCGCGCCCACCTTCCGCCGCGTCGTCTTCCGCGGCTCCAAGGACGACATCAAGCAGATCGCCGTCGACGGCACCCGTCTGGTGATGGAGTACGCGGAGAAGCTGCTGGGAGACGAGACCGCCTTCGGCTACCAGTACAGCCCCGAGATCTTCACCGACACCGAGCTGGACTTCGCCCTGGAGGTCTGCGAAGCGGTGTGCGACGTGTGGCAGCCCGGCCCCGGCCGCGAGATCATCCTCAACCTGCCCGCCACCGTGGAGCGTTCGACCCCCTCCACTCACGCCGACCGCTTCGAGTGGATGTCGCGCAACCTGACCCGCCGCGAGTACGTCTGCCTGTCGGTCCACCCGCACAACGACCGCGGCACCGCCGTCGCCGCCGCCGAGCTGGCGATCATGGCGGGCGCGGACCGTATCGAGGGCTGCCTGTTCGGCCAGGGCGAGCGGACCGGCAACGTCGACCTGGTCACCCTGGGCATGAACCTGTTCTCGCAGGGCGTCGACCCGCAGATCGACTTCTCGCAGATCGACGAGATCCGCCGCACCAGCGAGTACTGCAATCAGATGGAGATCCACCCGCGCCACCCGTACGCGGGCGACCTGGTCTACACCGCCTTCTCCGGCTCCCACCAGGACGCCATCAAGAAGGGCTTCGACGCGATGGAGGCCGACGCGGCCGCCGCCGGCAAGAGCGTCGACGACATCGAGTGGGCCGTCCCGTACCTGCCGATCGACCCGAAGGACGTCGGACGCTCGTACGAGGCCGTGATCCGGGTCAACTCGCAGTCCGGCAAGGGCGGTATCGCCTACGTGCTGAAGAACGACCACAAGCTGGACCTGCCGCGCCGGATGCAGATCGAGTTCTCGAAGATCATCCAGGCGAAGACGGACACCGAGGGCGGCGAGGTCACACCGGCCGCGATCTGGTCCGTCTTCCAGGACGAGTACCTGCCGAACCCCGACAATCCGTGGGGGCGCATCCAGATCCGCTCCGGCCAGACCACCACCGACAAGGACGGCGTGGACACCCTGACCGTCGAGGCGGTCGTGGACGGCACGGAGACGGTGCTGAGCGGCACCGGCAACGGTCC
Organism: Streptomyces sp. NPDC054847; assembly: GCF_053610925.1. NCBI lineage: Bacteria > Bacillati > Actinomycetota > Actinomycetes > Kitasatosporales > Streptomycetaceae > Streptomyces > Streptomyces sp. NPDC054847. The sequence goes on from NZ_JBSGZJ010000055.1 coordinate 7,255, forward strand.
GATCTCGGCGTTCTTCGCCGCGCTGAACGGCATCGGCGTCGACGTGCGCCTGCTGGACTACCAGGAGCACACGATGAGCGAGGGCGCGTCCGCGCAGGCCGCCTCCTACATCGAGTGCGCCATCGACGGTCAGGTGCTGTGGGGCATCGGCATCGACGCCAACACCACCCGCGCCTCCCTGAAGGCGGTCGTCTCGGCCGTCAACCGCGCAGCCCGCCGGTAAGCCGGCCCAAGCGTCCCGGTCGCCGGGCCTGCCCTGATCAGGGGCGGGCCCGGCGATTTGCGTCACTGTGCACGCAGTTGTGCCAGGGAGCGGAATCAGCCATGTCGATTCACGCTCCCTCCCGGGTGCTGACGCGACATCATCCATGTGGCTAACATCACGTCAACGCGGCAGCGCTGCCGCAGCTTCATGGAGGTGCGACGTGCTGCCAGCCCGGAGAATGCTCGTCCGAAAACTGCGGGTTTGCGGCATTCACACGTCCTGGACCACCGTGGGGGACGGCGAGTTCTTCTGCCCCGAATGCGGAGGCGACCGCAACTACCGCCGCCGCACCGGCCGCCGCCGCTTCACCGTCCTCGGAGTGCCCCTGCTGCCCCGCGGCCTCGCCGGCCCCGTCGTCGAATGCGCCGCCTGCCACAGCCACTTCGGCATGGACGTCCTCGACCACCCCACCACCGGGCGCTTCTCCGCGATGCTCAGGGACGCGGTCCACACCGTCGCCCTCGCCGTCCTCGCCTCCGGCGGCACTTCCTCCCGCACCGTCCGCGAGACCGCCGTTCAGGCGGTGCGCGCGGCGGGACTCGACGACTGCACGGAGGACCAGCTCACCTCGCTGATCGAGGCCCTCGCCGCCGACACCGGCCGTTACGTCGCCGACGCCGGACCGTACGGCGCGGCGCTCGCCATCGAGCTCCACGAGGCGCTCGAGCCGCTCGCGCCCCACCTCGCCCCCGCCGGACGGGAGTCGATCCTGCTCCAGGGCGCCCGCATCGCCCTCGCGGACGGCCCCTACACCCCCGCCGAGCGCGAGGTCCTCACCACGGTCGGCGCGGCGCTCCAGTTCTGCGACGACGACACCGAGCAGCTCCTGGAGACGGCGGCGCACACCCCGTTCTGACCTGCCGAGCGCGCCCGTGCCGTGCGGCCGCGGCTCCCGGGCCGTATGCCCCGGGTTCGTGCTCCCGCCCTGCTCCCGGTGCCGTACTCCCCGGGGAGTACGGCACCCCACGGGCCACCCTGGGCAGTAGCGCCCATCTCGCCCGCGCGTGCGACGAAACCGCCCCTGCCCGGCGGGAGTCTGGTGGTGCATCCAGCCACCGGACGCCCGTGACGAAGGGGAGACACCCATGGGGCCCGCCGCACCGACCGCGACCGCACCACCGCCCACAAGGCCGACCGCCCGCCGCAAGGCCCTGCCCTGGGCGGTCCTCGTCCTGTGGATCGCAGTCGTCGCCCTCGCCGTCCCCTTCGCGGGGAAGCTCGGCGACGCGCAGCGCGACAACATCGTCGACTACCTCCCCGCGAGCGCCGACTCCACCCAGGTCGCCAAGATCGAACAGGCGCTGCCCGGCGGGGAGTCCACCGAGCTGGTCGTCGTCTACCACCGCGACGGCGGGCTCACCGCCGCGGACCGCGACCACGCGCGGCAGCAGGTGGAGGGGATCACCGGCGCCCACGAGTTCGACGGCGGCGCGCCGCAGGGCATCCCGTCGAAGGACGGCACGACCCTGATGTACCCGCTGTCGACCACCGCACCCGGCACCGACAACGACGCCCGCATCGCGCTCGTCGACGATGTGCGGGAGCGGCTCGGCGCCGATCCGGTCGACGGGCTCGGCGCCGAACTCGGCGGTCCCGGCGCCTTGGCGACCGACATGGAGAAGGTCTTCGAGACCATCGACGGCACGCTCATGGCCGCGACCGTGCTCGTCGTCGCCGTGCTGCTCATCCTCACCTACCGCAGCCCGTTCCTGTGGCTCGTGCCGCTGACCGTCGTCGGCTTCGCGGCCGTCGCGTCCCAGGCCGTCGTCTACGGGCTCATCCAGGGCTTCGACCTCACCGTCACCAGCCAGAGCGCCGCCATCATGACCGTCCTCGTCTTCGGCGCGGGCACCGACTACGCGCTGCTGCTCGTCGCCCGCTACCGGGAGGAACTGCGCCGCGTCGAGCAGCCGTACGACGCGATGGTCGCCGCTCTGCGCGGCTGCGGTCCCGCCGTTCTCGCCTCCTCCGGCACGGTCGCCGCCGGGCTGCTGTGCCTGCTCGCCGCCGACCTCAACAGCGCCAGCGGACTCGGTCCGGTCGGCGCGGTCGGTGTCGTGTGCTCCCTCGCCGCGATGCTCACCCTGCTGCCCGCGGTCCTCGTGCTCCTCGGCCGCCGGGTGTTCTGGCCGCTGGTGCCCGCCTACGGTTCGGAGCCGAAGCAACGCCGTTCGCTGTTCGCCGCGATGGGCAGCTCCGCCGGCCGCCGGCCGGGCACGGTCCTCGTGTCCGGGGCGCTGCTGCTCGGAGCGCTGGCGCTCGGCGTGTTCAACCTGCCGGGCAACCTCGCACAGGAGGACACCTTCACCGAGCAGCCGGAGTCCGTGTCCGCGATGAAGGTCCTCGAGGAGGCGTACCCGGACCGGAGCAGCCAGCCGATCAGCATCGTGGCCCCCACCGACAGGGCGGATCAGGCGTTGGCACAGGCCCGCAGCACCGAAGGCGTCGCCGCGGCGGAGGCCGGCCGTTCCGGAGGTGGCTGGACGGAGATCACCGTCTTCGCCAAGGACGCACCCGAGAGCGCGGGCGAGACCGCCACCATCGAGGCCCTGAGGGCGGGGCTCGACGGCAGCCACGTCGGCGGGCCCAGCGCCCAGCAGCTGGACCTGGCCGACACCAACGCCCGTGACCAGAAGGTCGTCATCCCGCTCGTCCTCGGCGCGGTCCTGCTGATCCTCGTGGTCCTGCTCCGCAGCCTCGTCGCGCCCTTGATCCTCACCGCGGCCGTCGTCGCCGTATGGGGGGCCGTGATGGGCCTCGGCGGACTGCTCTTCGAGCCGGTCTTCGGGTTCGACGGGCTCGACCCGAGCATGCCGCTGCTGTCGTTCGTCTTCCTCGTCGCCCTCGGGGTCGACTACGGCATATTCCTGATGCACCGGATGCGTGAGGAGTCCCTGTCGGGCGCCGAGCCCGAGACGGCGGCACTCACCGCCCTCCGCACGACCGGCGGGGTGATCGCCTCCGCGGGAATCGTGCTCGCGGCGACGTTCACCGTCCTGATGAACCTCCCGCTGGTGCCGCTCTTCGAGATGGGCTTCCTGGTGGCGGTCGGCGTCCTGCTGGACACCTTCCTCGTCCGCACGTATCTGGTGACCTCGGCGAGCCTGCTGCTGGGACGGCGCGTGTGGTGGCCGGGACCGCTGAGCCGGCCGGAGCCGGCGGTCGAGCCGGCGCCTGAGCAGGCGAAGCGGGCGGCGCGCGAGCCGCAGCCGGCGGGCGACAACCGGTAGCCCCGCGGGGCATGTTCCCCACTCCACCCCTTCCGTGACCGGGGCCCCGACCCTGGTCACGGCGCGGGGTGGGGAAAGCGCAACTCCTGGACCAGGATGGACCCGTGCCGCACCCACCCCGCCCCCGCCTCGGCGAGCGTGTGCTGAACGCCGTCAGCCGCGACCCCCTCACCGTCCCCGAACGCACCCGCAACGACGCCTTCATCGCCGCGGCCATCGGCGTCCTGTCCCTCGCGCTCGCGCTCCTCGTCGACGACGGCCGCAGGCCGGACGCCCTGGGCTGGGCGCTCCTCGTGGGGAGTGTCGTGCCGCTCGTGTGGCGGCGGTCGCATCCCGGCCTCGTGCTGGCCGCCGTACTGCTGTGCGTCGGGCCGTACCACGCGCTGGACAACACCCATGCCGCGCCGGTACCCGCCTCCCTGATCGCCCTCTACACCGTGGCCGTCACCGGGCGGCCGCTGTACACCTTCTTCGTCGGCTGTCTGGTCCTCGGCGTCAGCCTGTCCGTGATGTTCAACGTCGGCACGCACGAGGGTCTGGAGGCCCTGCGCACCTCGGGCTGGATCCTCGCCGTGCTCGTCCTGGGCGTCGACGTACGCACCTACCGCCACTACATCGCCTCCGTCGTGGGCCGCGCCGAACGGGCGGAGCGCACCCGCGAGGAGGAGGCCGCTCGCCGGGTCGCGGAGGAGCGGCTGCGGATCGCCCGCGATCTGCACGACCTGCTCGCGCACTCCATCACCCTCATCGGCGTGCAGACGTCCGTCGCCTCCCACGTCCTCAGCGTCGACCCGGACCGGCTGGACCGGGCCGCGATCGCCAAGGCGCTCGACGACATCGCAGAGACATGCCGGACCGCGCGCGGTGAACTGCGCACCACGCTGGAGGTCCTGCGCACCGACGGCCCCGACTGTGACGGCCCGCTGCCGGACCTGGCGGCGCTCCCGGACCTGGTGCGGACGGCGGGCGCCGAACTCACCTTGCGTACCGGGGAGTCGGCGATGCCGCCCGCCGTGGAGGCGGCCGCGTACCGGATCGTGCAGGAGTCGCTGACGAACGCGGTGCGGCACGGCGGACCGGGGGTACGTATCGCGGTGACAGTGGTCCGGGACGAGGACGCCCTGCGGGTCCACGTCACCGACGACGGGACCGCGGAGCCTGCGGTGTCCGGCGCCGGCTTCGGCATCCTGGGGATGCGGGAGCGGGCCCGCAGCGTCGGCGGCACGCTGGCGGCCGGCCCGCGCGGCGAAGCAGCCGGTTTCGAGGTCGCCGCGATCCTGCCCCTTCAGCCCACGGAGGCCACCGCATGAGCCCGACGAACCCGATCCGCGTCCTGCTCGCCGACGACCAGACACTGGTGCGAGCGGCCTTCGCGATGCTCGTCGAGTCGGCCCGCGACATGGAGGTCGTCGCCCAGGCAGGCACGGGCGCGGAGGCGGTCGAACTGGCCCGCAGCGAACGGGCCGACCTCGTGGTCATGGACATCCGCATGCCCGAACTCGACGGCATCGAGGCCACCCGGCTGATCGCGGCGGACGACGATCTCGCGGGCGTCAAGGTGCTCGTCCTGACCACGTACGACACCGACGAGCACATCATGGAGGCGCTGCGCGCGGGCGCGTCGGGCTTCCTGGTGAAGGACACCAGGCCGGCGGATCTGCTGGCGGCGATCCGGACGGTCGCGGCCGGCGACTCGCTGCTCTCCCCGGGGCCGACGTCCCGCCTGATCGCCCGTGTCCTGAGCGCCCCGAAGGTCCCCGCGCCGAACGGCGCGGGCGGCCCGGACGTACTCACGGACCGCGAGCGCCAGGTCCTGACGCTGGTGGCCCGGGGCCTGAACAACACGGAGATCGCCGAGGCGCTGGGCCTGAGCCCGCTGACGGCCAAGACCCATGTCAGCCGCATCATGAGCAAACTGTGCGCGCGTGACCGGGCCCAACTGGTGATCGTGGCCTACGAGTCGGGGCTGGTGACCCCGGGCGAGGGATGAGCGGACGCCGCTGGTTCAGGGCGCGATGCCGCCGGTAGCAGGTACGCACCCGGCCCTGGTCCTGCGACATCGCGATGCGTGGCCGGAATCAGTGCCTTGTCGGTCCAGGGCCGTCCCCCAACAATGCGCATGACAAGTCGGAGTTCGCTCCGGCATCACCCGTCGCATTGAGGGGACCCCCACATGAACAAGCCTCTCGCCGGCGCGCTGCTCGCGTTCGCTCTCCTCGGAGCGGGCGCGGCACCCGCCGTCGCCGCCGAAGCGGACGTCTCCGCCAAGGCGGTGGACTTCGCCGGAACGGTCGCGCTCAGCAACTGCTCCGGTTCCGTGGTCCGTACGGCCGCCGCGCAGCCGAACGACCCCGCGCTCGTCATGTCCAACGGCCACTGCCTGGAGACCGGCTTCCCCGCCCCCGGCCAGGTCGTGGTCGACCGCGCGTCCTCCCGCAGCTTCGGCCTGCTCAACTCCGCCGGGACGCGCGTCGCCACCCTGCGGGCGAGCAAGATCGCCTACGGGACGATGACCGACACCGACGTCTCGCTGTATCAGCTCACCAGCACCTACGGCCAGATCGAGTCCCGCTACGGCATCAAGGCGCTGGAGCTGAGCGCTGCGCGTCCGGCGCAGGGCACGGACATCAAGGTCGTCTCCGGGTACTGGAAGCGGATCTACAGCTGCGCCGTCGACGGATTCGCCTACCTTCTCAAGGAAGGCTCGTGGACCTGGAAGGACTCGGTCCGCTACACCTCGAGCTGCGACACCATCGGCGGCACCTCCGGCTCGCCCGTCGTCGACACCGCCACCGGCAAGGTCGTCGCCGTCAACAACACCGGCAACGAGAGCGGCGGCCGCTGCACGGACAACAATCCCTGCGAGGTCGACGAGAACGGCGGCGTCACCGTCCGGGAAGGCATCAACTACGCACAGCAGACCTACACCCTGGCCGCCTGCATAGGCCCCGGCAGCCGCGTCGACCTGAACCGCCCCGGCTGCACGGTGCCGAAGCCGTAGCGCCGCCCGGCGCCGAGCCGAACCGGAGCGGCCGGCCAGGAGGCGGGCCGGAGCGTCCGGGAACGCGCGAGGGCCCGGCGGCGTGATGCCACCGGGCCCTGACGTGTCGTGCCGTGTTACGCGCCGCTCGCCCTGAGCATGTCCTCACGCTCGACGATCTTCACGCGCTCGCGTCCCTGCGGCTCGCCCAGCGCCTTCTCCGCGGCGTCGAGCCTGTACCAGCCCTCCCACGTCGTCCAGCGGACGTCGCGGGAGGCGAGGAACGCCTCGACGGCCTCCGGCTCCGGCGACGCCGGGGTCTGGAGGCGGCCGTTCGCGTAGTCGTCCAGCAGGCTGGCGACCGTCTCGTTCGCGTCGCCCTTGGTGTGGCCGATGAGGCCGACCGGGCCGCGCCGGATCCAGCCCGTGACGTACGTCGAGTCCAGGTGCTCGCCGGACTCCTCGATCACCCGGCCGCCCTCGTCCGGGACCGTGCCCGACGCCACGTCCCAGGGGAGCTTCGGCAGCTCGTCGGAGAGGTAGCCCACGGCCCGGTAGACCGCCGTGACGTCCCAGTCCTTGAACTCGCCCGTGCCCTTCACGTTCCCCGTGCCGTCGAGCGCGGTGCGCTCGGTGCGCAGGCCCACGACCTTGCCGTCCTCGCCGAGGATCTCGGCAGGCGACTCGAAGAAGTGCAGGAACAGCTTGTGCGGCCGGTCGCCGGTGTCGCGGATCGCCCAGTTCTCCAGGGTCTTCGCGACCATGTCGGCCTGCTTGTTGCCGCGGCGGGTCTCGATCGAGCCGGCGTCGTAGTCGATGTCCTCGGGGTCGACGATGACCTCGATGTTGGGGGAGTGGTCCAGCTCGCGGAGCTCCATCGGGCTGAACTTGGCCTGCGCCGGGCCGCGACGTCCGAAGACATGGACCTCGAGCGCCTTGTTGGCCTTGAGGCCGTCGTAGACGTTCGGCGGGATCTCGGTCGGCAGCAGCTCGTCCGCCGTCTTCGCCAGGATGCGCGCCACGTCGAGCGCGACGTTGCCGACACCGAGCACGGCGACCTTCTCGGCCTCCAGCGACCAGGTGCGCGGCCAGTCCGGGTGCCCGTCGTACCAGGACACGAAGTCGGCGGCGCCGTAGGAGCCCTCCAGCTCGATCCCGGGTATGTCGAGCGCCCGGTCGGCGGTCGCGCCGGTGGAGAAGATCACCGCGTCGTAGTAGGTGCGGAGGTCGTCGAGGCTCAGGTCGTTGCCGTAGTCGACGTTGCCGAAGAGGCGGATCTGCGGCTTGTCGAGCACCTGGTGCAGGGCCGTGATGATGCCCTTGATCCGCGGGTGGTCGGGGGCGACGCCGTAACGGATCAGGCCGAAAGGCGCGGGCATACGCTCGAAGAGGTCGATGGACACGCCGGGGTCGGCGGCAGCCACCTCGGACTTCAGCAGCGCATCGGCGGCGTAGATCCCGGCGGGGCCGGCTCCGACGATGGCTACCCGCAGGGGGCGGGGCATGACAGGTTCCCTTCGAGCGGCGACAACTGGCTCGTCGGTAACCCTAAACAAAGGCAAGCCTAAGTCAGTACTCGGCCCTGGCCTATGACCTCATAAGGCGGGCTTATGGCCACTCAAAGGCCGCCTTGATGCCGGGGTGGGCCGGTGGTGGGTGGCGCCGGCGGACTGCCGTCCGCGCTCGTGCGTCGCCCGCCTTCCGTCACGGCGGGAGGATTACCCTGCGATCGGCGGTATCGCGTCGTTCCGTCGCACCGGATCCAACGGGGGCCGGCGCGCCGCCTGTTCGAATGGGCCGGTGTATCCGCCGAATGCGAACATGCGCCCGCCCGACTCCTCCGGGGTGCGTTTCCCCCGCTTTCCGCCGCACTTCCGGTTACGGGCCGGTGAATTCCTGTGTGCGCTTGCCGTGGGGCTTTGGCCATGGGTCAACACCCGTGCCGAGCTGCCCAGTTGTAGCGGACACACTCTTGATCAGAGTACTCGCGGAGCGTCACCTTCGTAATGCGATTCGTGAAGCCCACCATGGAAGGGAAATCATGTCGGGCAGCGACTCGAGACGAAAAGGGCCGGCGTCACCATGTGGCGTGCGGGGCAGAGGCGGAGGATGCCGTGAACACATTGCGCGTGGCTCTGAAACGGTCCGGGACCACACTCCCCTCATCACGCACCTCATGGCGTACGGCGCACGTTCCCGACGTCCGGGACGTTCCCCGGCCGCTCGCGGACCGCAGCGGCACGCTCCGACCGGTCGGCGCCGCGCTGCCCAGGGACGGGGGCCATACGCCATGACCGTGCCCATCGGTACGTACCTCGTCGACACCAGGACCGGCCGCGTGGGCCGGTTCATGGGCGAGGCGGGCCCGTGGCTGAGCCTCAGACCGGTCGGCGGCGGCCGCGAGTGGGAGTGTTCACCGGACCATGTGCGCCCCGCGACGGCCGCCGAACGGATCAGCGCGACGACGGCGTACGTGAACGCCCGCAGCCGCGGCGAGGTGACCTGAGAGGGCCGCCGCCCGGCGGGACCCGAGAGCGCCGCGGCGAGGTGACCCGAGAACGGGCGGCCGCGGCGAGGTGACCTGGGGAGGGGCGGTCGCCGGCCGTCACGGAGGCGGCGGCCGGGGATCAGTAGTAGCCCTTCTCGCCGTCCAGCAGCTCGCGGATCGTGTCGAGATGACCGGCGTGCCGTGCTGTCTCCTCCACCATGTGGATCAGCATCCAGCGGAGCGACGCCGCGGCGGAGCGGAAGTCCGGATGCCGGCCTGTCTCGTCGAAGTCGTGGGCCGCGATGATCTCGTCGGAGATCGCGCACTGCTGGGTGTACTCGTCCAGCAACCGCGCGAGAGGGACGCCCTCGACCCGCATGTCGGCGTCCTCGGGGTCCTCCGAGAACTGGGGACCATCGGCCGGACGGCCGAGGAACAGGACCTCGAACCAGGTCTGCTCGGTCCACCGCAGATGGGAGACGATGCCTGCCACAGTCATGAGCGGAGAGGCCGGGAGGACCGCCCGGTGGGCGTCCTCCTCCGAGAGGCCCTCGCACTTGTAGTGGATGATCGCGCGCTGCATCTGGAACCAGCCGGTCAGCTGCGTCCGCTCGTCCGCGCTGAAAGGGGGCCGGGTACGGGAAGTCGCCATGGCCGTGGACGCTAGCGCGGCGGCGCGGCCCGCCGCACCGGCATTTCGGCCGCCACGGCGCGGGAAGCACGTTCCGGATCGGTGAACCAGTGACCGGGCCCCGCCGCCGGTACGGGAGAATGGGGGCATGAGCCTGTTCCGTGATGACGGTGTCGTCCTGCGCACCCAGAAGCTGGGTGAGGCCGACCGCATCATCACCCTGCTCACGCGCGGTCACGGCCGGGTACGCGCGGTCGCCCGCGGGGTGCGGCGTACCAAGTCCAAGTTCGGAGCGAGGCTCGAGCCGTTCTCCCACGTCGACGTGCAGTTCTTCGCCCGCGGCAGCGAGCTGGTGGGGCGCGGGCTGCCGCTGTGCACCCAGTCGGAGACCATCGCCCCCTACGGCGGCGGCATCGTCACCGACTACGCCCGGTACACCGCCGGCACCGCCATGCTGGAGACCGCCGAACGCTTCACCGACCACGAGGGCGAGCCGGCGGTCCAGCAGTATCTGCTGCTGGTCGGCGGACTGCGCAGCCTCTCCCGGGGCGAGCACGCGCCGCACCTGGTGCTCGACGCGTTCCTGCTGCGGTCACTCGCCGTCAATGGCTACGCGCCCAGCTTCGACGACTGCGCGCGCTGCGGGCTGCCGGGCCCCAACCGGTTCTTCTCCGTCGCGGCGGGCGGCGTCATATGCGGCGACTGCCGGGTGCCCGGCAGCGTCGTACCCTCTGCGGAGGCCATCGGGCTGCTCAGCGCGCTGCTGACCGGCGACTGGCCGGCCGCGGAGGCGTGCGAGGCGCGCCATGTCAGGGAGGGCAGCGGACTGGTGTCCGCCTATCTGCACTGGCACCTGGAGCGCGGCCTGCGCTCCCTGAGGTACGTAGAGAAATAGGAGATGTGAGCCGCATGGCACGACGCGGAATCCTGGGCCGGTCCCGCCGCGAGTACAAGGTCCCCGAGCCGCACCCGTCCGGCGCCCGCCCGCCCAAGATCCCGGCGGAGCTGGTGCCGAACCATGTGGCGTGCGTCATGGACGGCAACGGCCGCTGGGCCAAGGAGCGCGGCCTGCCCCGCACCGAGGGGCACAAGGTCGGCGAGGGCGTCGTGCTCGATGTGCTCAAGGGTTGCCTGGAGATGGGCGTCAAGAACCTCTCCCTGTACGCCTTCTCCACGGAGAACTGGAAGCGTTCGCCCGACGAGGTGCGCTTCCTCATGAATTTCAACCGGGACGTCATCCGCCGCCGCCGCGACGAGATGGACGAGCTCGGCATCCGCATCCGCTGGGTCGGCCGGATGCCGAAGATGTGGAAGTCCGTCGTCCAGGAGCTCCAGGTCGCCCAGGAGCAGACCGTCGGCAACGACGCGATGACGCTGTACTTCTGCGTCAACTACGGCGGCCGGGCCGAGGTGGCCGACGCGGCGCAGGCCATCGCGCGCGACGTCGCGGCGGGCAGGCTCGACCCGGGCAAGGTCAACGAGAAGACGTTCGCGAAGTACCTGTACTACCCGGACATGCCGGACGTCGATCTGTTCCTGCGCCCCAGCGGCGAGCAGCGCATCTCGAACTACCTGATCTGGCAGTCGAGTTACGCCGAGATGGTGTTCCAGGACGTGCTGTGGCCGGACTTCGACCGCCGTGATCTGTGGCGCGCCTGCCTCGAGTACGCGCAGCGCGACCGCCGCTTCGGTGGCGCGATCCCGAACGAGGAGCTCGAGGCGATGCGGGGACGCCCCGACAGCCCGGCTTCCTGATCCGAGGGGCTCTACGGCGCGGTGCGGCCGGGGCCTTCGTACGCCGGCCGCTACGGGCTGGGCGTACGCACCCGGCCCCGCGCTGCCGTGTCCGGCCCGGCCGCTACGATCACAGCTCGTCGCCGGACCGGGGAGGGGCCATGGCCGAGGTGGAGCGACCGTACGCGGGACAGACGGTGGAACTGGTCTACGAGCCGGTCGTCCGTGACATGGTCTCCGCCCTGCGGGCCCGGACGCGAGCCACGCCCGCCGGCCGCCGCGTCCGGCGTCTGCTGCTCTTCGCCGGCGTGCTGTGCGTCGTCTGCTTCGGGTTCCTCGTGCTGGTGAACGCGATGACCTGGCGGCTTTGGCTCATGCTGGGCGCGGGCGTTCTCGCGTTCGCCTGCCTGTACCTGCTGCCGTGGATGCAGGGACGCCAGCTGCACCGGATGGCGGCCCGGCAGGGCGAGTTCCGGGCCGTCGTCGACGACAGCGGCATCCGGCTGACCACCCGAGACGCCGACGCCACCACCAACTGGGCGGTGTACTCGCGTTACGCGGAGACCGACGACGTGTTCGTCCTCCTCACCGGCGACAAGCACGGCGTCGGAGTCATGGTGCTGCCCAAGCGGGGCGCGACCGAACCGGCCGGCACGGAGCGGCTGAGGGCACTGCTCGAAAGGCACCTGGAGAAGGCATGACCGTGCGCGGCTGCGGCAGCGCCGCGCTCTTCGCGCTCGCCGCGCTCCTGGCCTGGTTCAGCTTCGGCGTCACGGTCGAGATGGAGACCTTCGCGGGGCTGCGTCCCAACGACGCGGGCGTCGCCCTCTTCTTCGCCGTGCTCGCGGCCGGAGCGGCCCTGGGGGGCCTCGGCCTCGCGGGACGCCGCTCCGTGCTCGCTCTCGTGGCCACCGTGTGCCTGGCCGCGGCGCTCCTGTGGCGGCTCCACACGATCACGCCGGCCCTCCACTGCTGGGACCACAACACCGTCGGCCGCAACGACGACGGGTCCTACGACTGCTTCGACCTCTGACCCGACGCACGACGGTGGCCCGCACCCCCGGACGAACCGGGCGTGCGGGCCACCGTGACAGGGCTCAGACGGCCTTCGCCGCGCATTCCGCGCAGGTGCCGAAGATCTCCACCGTGTGCGCCACGTTCACAAAGCCGTGCTGGGCGGCGATCGCCTCCGCCCACTGCTCCACCGCCGGACCCTCGACCTCCACGGCCTTGCCGCACATACGGCACACCAGGTGGTGATGGTGGTCGTCGGTCGAGCAGCGCCGGTAGACCGACTCGCCCTCACTGGTACGCAGCACATCGACCTCGCCGGCGTCGGCGAGCGACTGCAGCGTGCGGTAGACCGTCGTCAGGCCCACCGAGTCGCCGCGGTGCTTGAGCATGTCGTGCAGCTCCTGCGCGCTGCGGAACTCGTCGACCTCGTCGAGCGCCGCCGCCACCGCGGCCCGCTGCCGGGTCGACCGGCCTCGCACCGGGGCGGTGTTCCCGCCGGTTGGCGCCGTGGTCACAGGTGCCTCCTCGCTTCGCCCGCACACATGTCGGGCCATTCTGCCAGGCCCGCGGTCAAGCTGGTGCGGGCCCGTTCCGTGCTCAGACCTTGACGTCGTCGCCCGGACGCCGGCCGGCCGGCATCGGGGCCGTGCAGGCCTCCTCGTTCGCTCCGCCGTTCTCCAGTGCCTTCGCCCGCCGCCGCGCCAGGGGCGCGGCCAGGGCGGTCAGCACCACGAACACGGCGATGGCGAGCATCACAATCGTCGCGCCGGGGGGCACCTCGTGGAAGTAGGAGGTGGTGGTTCCGGCCAGGGCGACCACCACACCGATGGCGACCGCCAGCGCGTACGTCGTCCTGAAGGACCGCGAGATCTGCTGGGCGGCCGCCACCGGCACCACCATCAGCGCGCTGACCAGCAGCAGGCCGACCACGCGCATGGCGACGCTGACGGTGACCGCCGCGGTCACGGCGATCAGCAGGTTCAGTGCCCGCACCGGAAGACCGGTGACGCGGGCGAACTCCTCGTCCTGGCTGACCGCGAACAACTGCCGGCGCAGTCCCAGTGACACCAGCACCACGAAGGCCGCGAGCAGCAGGATCGCCATGACGTCCGAGTCGGAGACCGTGGAGAGCGAGCCGAAGAGGTACGAGGTCAGATTGGCCGTGGAGCCGCTGTCGGACAGTTCGATCAGCAGGACACCGCCCGCCATGCCGCCGTAGAAGAGCATCGCCAGCGCGATGTCGCCCCGGGTGCGGCCGTAGATGCGGATGAGCTCCATCAGGACGGCACCGAGGACGGAGACCAGCGTCGCCATCCAGATGGGGTTGGCCGACATCAGGAAGCCCAGGCCGACACCGGTCATCGCGACATGGCCGATTCCGTCGCCCATCAGGGCCTGCCGGCGCTGCACCAGATAGATGCCGACGGCCGGGGCGGTGATGCCCACCAGCAGCGCCGCGAGCAGCGCCCGCTGCATGAACGGGGATTGCAGCATTTCCAGGATCATGTCAGCAGTCCAGTGCGGAGCGGCTCGTCGGCCGCGTGCGGATGTACGTGGTCGTGGCCGGGCAGGGCGTGCTGCCCGACGGCCTCCGGCGGCGGCCCGTCGTGGACGACGCAGCCGTCGCGCAGCACCACGGCGCGGTCGATCAGCGGCTCCAGCGGACCGAGCTCGTGCAGCACCAGCAGCACCGTCGTACCGGCGGCGACCTGCTCGCGGAGCGTGGCCGCCAGCACTTCCTGGCTGGCCAGGTCCACGCCCGCCATCGGCTCGTCCATGATCAGCAGCTCGGGCTCGGCCGAGAGCGCCCGCGCGATCAGCACCCGCTGGTGCTGGCCGCCGGACAGCGCGCTCACGGAGTCCTTGGCCCGGTCGGCCAGTCCGACGAGCTCGATGGCGTGCTGCACGGCCGCCTTGTCGGCGCGCGAGGGCAGGCCGAAGCGGGCGCGCGACAGCCGGCCGGAGGCGACGACCTCGCGAACGGTGGCGGGCACCCCGCTCGCGGCGGTGGTGCGCTGCGGCACGTAGCCCACCCGAGACCACTGCCGGAAGCGGCGCAGCTCGGTGCCGAACAGGTCTATCCGGCCGTCGGTGAGCGGCACCTGACCGATCACGGAACGCACGGCGGTCGACTTCCCGGAGCCGTTGGCGCCGAGCAGGGCGACGACCTCACCGGAGCGCACCGTGAGATCGATGCCGCGCAGCACGGGCCTGGAGCCGAGCGTCACCCGGGCTCCGTGGACGGAAATGACCGGCTCGCTGCTCATGGGGGGCCGCCTCTCCTGGTGGGATCGCGTCACTTCGCGCCGAGGGCCTTCTGCAGCGCGGCGAGGTTGGAGCGCATGACCTCGATGTAGTCATCGCCCTTGGACCTGTCGGTGATTCCCTCGAGCGGATCGAGGACGTCCGTCCTGAGTCCGGTGTCGGAGGCGAGGGTCTTGGCCGTCCTGTCGCTGGCGAGCGTCTCGAAGAAGACGGTGGTGACCTTGTCCTTCTTCGCGATGCCCTGGAGCTCCTTGATCCGGGCCGGGCTGGGCTCGGACTCCGGGTCGACGCCCGCGATGCCCTCCTGCTCCAGGCCGTAGCGCTCGGCGAGGTACCCGAAGGCGGAGTGGGTGGTGATGAACGTCTTGGTGGACGAGTTCTTCAGACCCTGCTCGAAGTCGGTGTGCAGGGCGGTGAGCTTCGCGACCAGCGCGTCCGTGTTCTTCCGGTAGTCCGCTGCGTGGTCGGGGTCGGCCTTCTCCATCTGGGCGCCGACACCCTTGGCGACCTCGGCGTACTTCACCGGGTCGAGCCAGATGTGCGGATCGCCGCCGGCCTCGTCCTGGTGCTCCTCGTGGCCGCCCTCTGCGGCGTGCTCCTCGTGCTCCGCCTCGGTCTCGCCCTCGTGGCCTTCCTCGTGACCGTGGTCATGGCCGCCGGCGGTGTCGAAGTGCTCGAGCTGCGTGAGCGTCGCGGCGTCCACCTTGTACTTCACGCCGGACTGCTCGATGGCCTTGTCGACGGCGGGCTGGACGCCCTTGAGGTAGAGGATCAGACCCGAGTCGTTCAGCTCGGCGGTCTGGCGGGGCTTGAGCTCGAGGTCGTGCGGCTCCACACCCGGCTTGGTGAGCGGGGTGACGGAGACGTTGGCGCCACCGATCTGCTCGGCGAGATACTGCATGGGATAGAACGACGCGGACACCTTCAGCCGCCCGTCGCCGTCGACGCCCGCCGCGTCGGACGTGGAGCAGGCGGACAGGGCCAGGAGGCCGAGCGTGACTGCTCCGGCGGTGGCGGCGGTGGGTATGAGGCGTCGTACGTTCATGACACTCATTTTCAACAAAATCGGAAACGATTGTCAATAAACCCTGGGGTTGCCTCCGTCACCGCACCGATTTGATCCGGGGGGTGCGGCCGCCGGTAACCTGAGTCATTCTCCGTTCGTCGTCGTCGTAATGAAGAGAGCACCGTGGCCGCCGACAAGATCGATACGATCGTCAACCTGAGCAAGCGCCGTGGCTTTGTCTACCCCTGCAGCGAGATCTACGGCGGTCAGAAGGCCGCCTGGGACTACGGACCGCTGGGTGTCGAGCTCAAGGAGAACATCAAGCGCCAGTGGTGGCGCTACATGGTCACCTCGCGCGAGGACGTCGTCGGCATCGACTCGTCGGTGATCCTGGCCACCGAGGTCTGGGAGGCCTCCGGTCACGTCGCCACCTTCACCGACCCGCTCACCGAGTGCACCTCCTGCCACAAGCGTTACCGCGCGGACCACCTGGAGGAGGCGTACGAGGAGAAGCACGGCCGCCTCCCCGAGAACGGCCTCGCCGACCTCAACTGCCCCAACTGCGGCAACAAGGGCACCTTCACCGAGCCGAAGCAGTTCTCCGGCCTGCTCTCCACGCACCTCGGCCCGACCCAGGACAGCGGCTCCATCGCGTACCTGCGTCCCGAGACCGCCCAGGGCATCTTCACCAACTTCGGCCAGGTGCTGCAGACCTCGCGCAAGAAGCCGCCGTTCGGCATCGCGCAGATGGGCAAGTCCTTCCGGAACGAGATCACTCCGGGCAACTTCATCTTCCGCACCCGCGAGTTCGAGCAGATGGAGATGGAGTTCTTCGTCAAGCCGGGCGAGGACGAGACGTGGCACGAGTACTGGATGGAGCAGCGCTGGAACTGGTACCGCGACCTGGGCCTGCGTGAGGAGAACATGCGCTGGTTCGAGCACCCGCAGGAGAAGCTCTCCCACTACTCCAAGCGCACCGCCGACATCGAGTACCGCTTCCAGTTCGGCGGCAGCGAGTGGGGCGAGCTCGAGGGTGTCGCCAACCGCACCGACTACGACCTGAAGGCGCACTCCAAGGCGTCCGGCAACGACCTGCTCTACTTCGACCAGGACGCGCAGGAGCGCTGGACCCCGTATGTCATCGAGCCCGCCGCGGGTGTCGGCCGCGCCATGCTCGCGTTCCTCCTCGACGCCTACAACGAGGACGAGGCCCCCAACGCCAAGGGCGTCATGGAGAAGCGCACCGTGATGCGCCTCGACCACCGCCTCGCACCGGTCAAGGTCGCCGTGCTGCCGCTGTCCCGCAACGCGCAGCTCTCCCCGAAGGCCAAGGGCCTCGCGGCGGACCTGCGGCAGAACTGGAACATCGAGTTCGACGACGCCGGCGCCATCGGCCGCCGCTACCGCCGCCAGGACGAGATCGGCACCCCGTTCTGCGTCACCGTCGACTTCGACACCCTCGACGACAACGCGGTGACCGTGCGCGAGCGCGACACGATGAAGCAGGAGCGTGTCTCCCTCGACCAGATCCAGGGCTACCTGGGCAGCCGACTGCTGGGCTGCTGACCGCCCGACGCGTTCGAAGCCCCCGGTTCCGGGTAACGGAACCGGGGGCTTCGTGCACACTGGGCCCCCACGCGTACCCGGAAGCGGGCCAGGCACAGGAGGCGCACCACATGCCGTCCATGACCACCAGCAAGGTCCAGAGATGGGACCAGCACGGACGCGTACACGTCGTACGGGTCGAAAAGGCGGGCATCCAGCGGCAGTTGATCTGTGGCACCTGCGACTGGCGCAAGAACGCGCAGTTCCTGCCGTGGCTCAAGGCCGAGGAGCATCTCGCGGAGGCCCATCAGGCGACCGTCGACCCGTCCGCGACCGGCGGCTGAGACGGGCGGCGCTTTTTCGTGTGATGTGCCCGAAAACCGGATGACCTCGCCCCGCGCGGCAGGGTACCGTCATCGGCATGTCTTCGTTCTTCCAGATCTACGAGTGAGAGGGCGGCGGTCGTACCGCCTCCGTCCGACGTTTCCCGAGTCACTTCTCACCATGAATGGGAGAACCCCATGGCCAAGAGCCGCAACAACCTTCTCGGCGTAGGCGGACAGCGCAAGAAGCTGTCCCGCGCCGACCAGCAGGCGGGCGGCCCCGCCCGCAACGCCGACCGCAAGGCCGCCGAGGACCACAAGCAGGAGCTGGTGCGCAAGATGCGTGAGCGCGCCCAGGCCGCACAGGCGGACGGCGAGCCGCAGACGGACGCGGCCCCGCAGGGGGAGCAGGCCTGACCGACGGAGGGGCCCGGACCGCAC
>NZ_JBSGZJ010000056.1:0-25129 GCF_053610925.1 Streptomyces sp. NPDC054847
GACGAACACCGCGCGGCCCCGGGCCGGAAGACAACCTGCGGATCAGCCCTTGCGGGTCTTGACCTCTTCGGTCAGCTGCGGGACGACCTCGAAGAGGTCGCCGACCACGCCGTAGTCGACCAGGTCGAAGATCGGGGCCTCGGCGTCCTTGTTGATGGCCACGATGGTCTTCGAGGTCTGCATGCCGGCGCGGTGCTGGATCGCGCCGGAGATGCCGGAGGCGATGTACAGCTGCGGCGACACGGACTTGCCGGTCTGGCCGACCTGGTTGGTGTGCGGGTACCAGCCGGCGTCGACGGCGGCACGCGAGGCGCCCACGGCGGCGCCGAGAGAGTCGGCGAGCGCCTCGATGATCGCGAAGTTCTCGGCGCCGTTGACGCCACGGCCGCCGGAGACGACGATCGCGGCCTCGGTCAGCTCCGGGCGGCCGGTCGACTCACGCGGGGTGCGGGAGACGACCTTGGTGCCCGTGGCCTTCTCGGAGAACGACACGGACAGCGCCTCGACGGCGCCGGCGGCCGGGGCGGCCTCGACGGCGGCCGAGTTCGGCTTGACCGTGATGACCGGGGTGCCCTTGGTGATGCGGGACTTGGTGGTGAAGGACGCGGCGAACGCGGACTGCGTCGCGACCGGGCCCTCGTCGCCGGCCTCGAGGTCGACGGCGTCGGTGATGATGCCGGAGCCGATACGGACCGCGAGGCGGGCCGCGATCTCCTTGCCCTCGGCGGAGGACGGGACGAGCACGGCGGCCGGGGAGACGGCGTCGTACGCGGCCTGCAGCGCGTCCACCTTCGGGACGACCAGGTACTCGGCGAACTCGGGGGCGTCGGCCGTGAGGACCTTCACCGCGCCGTGCTCGGCGAGCGCGGCGGCGGTGTTCTCGGCACCGGAGCCGAGAGCGACGGCGACGGGCTCACCGATGCGGCGGGCCAGCGTCAGCAGCTCCAGGGTGGGCTTGCGGACGGCGCCGTCCACGTGGTCGACGTAGACGAGAACTTCAGCCATGGGACTTCTTCTCTCCTGCTTGCGAAGTATGAAGGGGGCGGTAGAGGGCCGAAGCCTCTAGATGAACTTCTGGCTCGCGAGGAACTCCGCGAGCTGCTTGCCGCCCTCGCCCTCGTCCTTGACGATCGTGCCGGCGGTGCGGGCCGGGCGCTCCGCGGCCGAGTCGACCTTGGTCCAGGCGCCCTCGAGGCCGACCTCTTCCGCGTCGATCTCGAGGTCCTCGAGGTCCAGGGACTCCACCGGCTTCTTCTTGGCGGCCATGATGCCCTTGAAGGACGGGTAGCGGGCCTCGCCCGACTGGTCCGTCACGGACACGACGGCCGGCAGGGACGCCTCGAGCTGCTCGCTGGCGGTGTCGCCGTCACGGCGGCCCTTCACGGTGCCGTCCTCGACGGAGACCTCGGAGAGCAGGGTGACCTGCGGGACACCCAGACGCTCGGCGAGGATCGCCGGCAGCACGCCCATGGTGCCGTCGGTGGAGGCCATGCCGCAGATGACCAGGTCGTAACCGGTCTTCTCGATCGCCTTCGCGAGCACCAGCGAGGTGCCCATGACGTCGGAGCCGTGCAGGTCGTCGTCCTCGACGTGGACGGCCTTGTCGGCACCCATGGACAGCGCCTTGCGCAGCGCGTCCTTCGCGTCCTCGGGGCCGACGGTCAGCACGGTGACCTCGGCATCGTCCGCCTCGTCCGCGATCTGCAGCGCCTGCTCGACCGCGTACTCATCCAGCTCCGACAGCAGGCCGTCGACGTCGTCGCGGTCGACGGTCAGGTCATCGGCGAAGTGCCGGTCGCCGGTGGCGTCGGGCACGTACTTCACACAGACAACGATCCTCAGGCTCACGCCGGCTCTCCTACTGCATCGTCTCTACTGGACTGCCTTGTGAACGCAGCATAGGCGTCCGATGGGGCGGATCCCGGTCGGGGCGGGCCGCGCTCCGAACGAAATATTACTCGTCAGTACACCCAGTGTGTTCCCGCTAAGCAAGCGCTTTGCACTGTGACCTTGACAACGGAGTGTCCGCCGCCTCCGCACAGTTCACTCCCGCAGAGCGGTGAAGCGTCCCTGGTGGTACAGCAGTGGCCGGCCGCCGCCCGCCGGATCCCCGACGACCGCCTCGGCGATCACGATGCGATGGTCGCCCGCGGGCACCCGGGCCACGACACGGCACACCATCCAGGCAAGCACACCGTCCAGCACGGGGACACCTTCCGGCCCGGCGCGCCAGCTCGTCGGCGGCGCGAAGCGGTCGGCGCCGCTGCGGGCGAAGGTGGCGGCCAGCTCGCGCTGGTGCTCGCCGAGTATGTGCACGCCGACATGCCCGGCCTCCGCGACGACGGGCCAGCTGGAGGAGCCGGTGCCCACACCGAACGAGATCAGCGGCGGCTCGGCCGCGACGGAGGTGAGCGAGGTCGCGGTGAATCCGACCGGACGCGGGCCCGCAGCGGTGATCACCGCGACACCTGCGGCGTGCTGCCGGAAGACCGAGCGCAGGAGGTCGGGAGAGGCGAGCTGAGCGGCGCCGAGATCGGGCGAGGCCGTCATCGAGTGTTCCTTCTTGGGGAGCGGACTATGCGACTGCGGCTGCACGGGCAGCCTGACAGCGCGCGCTCGCGTCACGGGAGAGATCGGCATGAACCCGCCCGTCGAGAAGGAGTTCTGGATGCACGGAAGCCAGCCTGGCGATACATGGCGTACACAGTCAAGTGCGCACCGGAAGGTGCGACCAGGGTCACGGGTGTCATATCGCCCGCCCCAGCGCGGCGATGACATCGGCCTTACGGGGCGTGCCGGCCGCCCTGGTGACGATCCGTCCGTCGGCGTCGAGGACCAGCACGGTCGGCGTGCTCTCGATTCCGAGCTCGCGCACAAGGGCGAGTTGGTCCTCTGCGTCGATCTCGACATGGACCACTCCGCCGACCATCGCGGCCACGTCGGCGAGGATGCGCCGGGTGGCCCGGCAGGGCTGGCAGAAGGCGGTGGAGAACTGGACGAGGGTGGCGCGCTCACCCGGTCGTCGGCCCAGCTCCGGTGCGCCCAGCCGTCGTTCCGCGTCCTGTCCGCGCACCGTCTCCGCCTTCCGCCGTGCTCCATGCGTTCACTTCCCCGAGGTGCAGCGTTCCCGGCCCGGCGGGGATTCCCGCAGGCCGCCGCCGATGGCCGGGTTCCCGTGCGTGGAGTGACGAGAATCTCGCGCCCGCGGGCGTCCAGGACTGGTCAGCACGGCGCACATGGGGCACGATCGGCCCAAAGCCGAAAACCTACGGCTGCGTAACTTCCAACCGGGCGAACCCTCCCCGGGCGTGACGAAAGGGTCCTCCCCCCATGGCAGAGCTCGTCTATCGGCCGGTCATCGGCGCCGCTCTCACGATGTTCAAGGCGCTCGACCTGAAGATCGACACTCAGGGGTCGGAGAACATTCCACGCACGGGCGGAGCGGTGCTGGTCAGCAATCACATCAGCTATCTGGACTTCATCTTCACCGGCCTCGGCGCCCTGCCTCAGAAGCGCCTGGTGCGTTTCATGGCGAAGGAATCGGTCTTCCGCCACAAGGTCTCCGGCCCGCTGATGCGGGGCATGAAGCACATCCCCGTGGACCGCAAGCAGGGCGAGGCGGCGTACGCGCACGCGTTGGACTCGCTGCGCTCGGGCGAGATCGTGGGCGTCTTCCCCGAGGCGACGATCTCCCAGTCGTTCACGCTCAAGTCGTTCAAGTCGGGTGCGGCGCGGCTCGCGCAGGAGGCGGGCGTCCCGCTCATCCCGATGGCGCTGTGGGGTACGCAGCGGCTGTGGACCAAGGGCCGGCCGCGCAACTTCCGGCGCTCCCACATCCCTGTGACCATCCGCGTCGGCGAGCCCCTCGAGGCGCCCGCCGACCAGTACGCGGGCGCGATCACCCGGCGGCTGCGCGAGCGTGTCCAGGAACTGCTCGAGGCCGCGCAGCGCGCCTACCCCGTACGCCCCAGGGACGCGGCCGACACCTGGTGGGTGCCCGCCCACCTCGGCGGCACGGCCCCCACGGCCGCCGAGGTCCGCGAGGCGCACTGACCTGCCCGTCCGGACAGGAGGCCCTAGCGCGGATCATGGACGGTGATCCGCGCCCCCGGGCTCAGCTTCTCCAGTGACTCGGCGAGTTCGGCGGCCGCGGTCGCGGCCTCGCCGCCCGCCGCGGGGCCCATGCCCTCGAGCAGGAACAGGGCGTTCACCGAGTCCTCCGTCAGCCGGGTGCGCACTCCCTGGCGCCAGTTCCAGCGACGGCAGGTGACGCCTTCGTCGTCGCACCAGACGACTTCACCGGGTTCCGGGTGTTCGACAATCTCCTCGCCACCCGTCACGGTGACGAACGGCTCCTGCCCTGTGGCCCTGACGAGCCTCATGCCGCCCTCGATCCGGTCGGTGTCCTCGCCGCCGACGGGGATCAGGTGTGCCACGCTGATGGCGTTGTAGACGTCGACCAGGACGTTGATCCGGGGCAGCCCGCCGTCCGCGAGCGCCCTCCTGGCCAGCGCCTCCGCCGAGTTGCGGGTCCGGGACGGCTTGGCGCCGAACGCCGTGTAGGCCTCGCGCCAGGCGGCCATGCCGGGGTCCTCGTGGGGCGCGCGCCCGTCGAGGCGGTTCACGAGCCGACGGGCGGCCTCGTCGAGGAGCGCCGAACTCCCTTCACTGCTGGGGCCGTTGGTGAGCCCGTTCGCCTCGACGGCGACATGGGTGAAGCCGGGCGCGATTGCGCGTACGTCGTCGGACACGGTGAGCCGGAGTGTCATCGCCTGCTTGCCTCGAACTTCTCAGAGGGAGGCCGGGAGCGCCTTCCACAGACGTTCCCGGTCGGGAGCCTTTTGGAGGGCTTCCAGGACCGCGGGGTGCGGTGCAGCATAGAGTACCGGGTAGTCCATGTCACTGGACTCAGGTCGCGGGGCGTACGGCAGCCGTTCCCCGGTCAGCGAGAACGGCACGGACCCACCGGGCAGACCGCCCCTGGGGTCCTGACGGTGCCAGGCCCCGCGGAAGCGCACCGCCACCAGGCCGTGCACCACACCGTCCAGCCGCTGGTAGCACAGGGCCGCCGGGATGTCCTCGGCGCGCAGCAGGGCGGCCAGCGCGTGGGACTTGGCGTAGCAGATGCCGGTGCGCTGCCGCAGCACGTCGGAGGCGCGCCAGGTGACCCGCGGGTCACCCGTGTCGTGCGAGTGCGGTACTGCGTCACGGACGTACTCGTAAGCAGCCTGGGCGTATACGTATGAGTCGGCAGCTTGACGCGCCAGCTCGGCGGCGACCTCGCGAACGACCTGATGGTCGTGGTCGATGGCATCGTCAGCAGCCAAATAGGCCGAGAGTTCCGGGTCTTGCTGGATGAGCTCCATGACCGGGGAGCATAGAAAGACGACCGACCGACAGTCAATGACTTATCGGTCGGCCGTATATTTATGCAGCGGCCTGGTTCAGGGCCGGCGCGCCATCTCTTCCTTCAGCGCCTGGAGGAAGGCGTCCACGTCGTCCTCCGTGGTGTCGAAGGAGCACATCCAGCGCACGTCGCCGGCCGCCTCGTCCCAGAAGTAGAACCTGAAGCGCTTCTGGAGCCGCTCGCTGACGTCGTGCGGCAGCCGCGCGAAGACGGCGTTCGCCTGCACCGGGTAGAGGATTTCCACCCCGTCCACCGAACGCACTCCGTCCGCGAGCCGCTGGGCCATGGCGTTGGAGTGCCGGGCGTTGCGCAGCCACAGGTCCTTGGCGAGCAGCGCCTCCAGCTGCACGGAGACGAAGCGCATCTTCGAGGCGAGCTGCATGGAGAGCTTGCGGAGATGCTTCATGTGGCTGACCGCGTCCGGATCGAGGACGACGACCGCCTCACCGAAGAGCATGCCGTTCTTGGTGCCGCCGAAGGACAGGACATCGACGCCGACGGCGTTGGTGAAGGCCCGCATGGGCACGTTCAGCGACGCCGCGGCGTTGGCTATCCGGGCGCCGTCGAGATGGACCTTCATGCCGTGGCCGTGGGCGTGGGCGACGATCGCGCGGATCTCGTCCACGGTGTAGACGGTGCCCAACTCGGTGTTCTGGGTGATCGACACCACCTGCGGCATGGCCCGGTGCTCGTCGTCCCAGCCCCACGCCTGCCGGTCGATGAGCTCGGGCGTGAGCTTGCCGTCCGGCGTGGGCACGGTCAGCAGCTTCAGCCCGCCCATGCGCTCCGGCGCGCCGCCCTCGTCGACGTTGATGTGGGCCGACTCGGCGCAGATCACGGCGCCCCATCGGTCGGTGAGCGCCTGGAGCGCGGTCACGTTGGCGCCGGTGCCGTTGAAGACCGGGAAGGCCTCGGCGGTCGGGCCGAAGTGGCTGTGGACGACACGCTGGAGATGGTCGGTGTACTCGTCCTCGCCGTAGGCGACCTGGTGGCCGCCGTTGGCGAGGGCGAGCGCGGCCAGGATCTCCGGGTGGGCACCCGCGTAGTTGTCGCTGGCGAACCCGCGCACGGACGGGTCGTGGTGGCGCCGTGCGTCGGTCTTTACGGTTCGGGGGTCAGCCACAGACGCTGTCCATTCACTTCCTGTGCGGGGCGGCCCCAGACTCCGGCGATGGCGTCGGCCAGCTCCGTCACGTCGGTGAAGCCCGCGAACTTCGCATTGGGACGCTCGGCGCGCATGGCGTCGTGCACCAGTGCCTTGACGACCAGGATGGCAGCAGCGGCCTTCGGGCCCTGCTCGCCCCCCGCCTTGCGGAACGAGTCGGCGAGGGCCAGCGTCCACGCCTCAGCGGCGGCCTTGGACGCCGCGTACGCCGCGTTGCCCGCCGTGGGCTTGCTCGCCCCGGCGGCGCTGATCAGCAGGTACCGGCCCTTGTCGCTGCGCAGCAGACCGTCGTGGAACGCGAGCGAGGTGTTCTGGACGGTACGGATCAGCAGCTTCTCCAGCAGCTCCCAGTCGGCGGGGTTGCTCTCGGTGAAGGAGGCGCTTCCGCGCCAGCCGCCCACGAGGTGGACCAGTCCGTCGATCCGGCCGAACTCCTTCTCCGTCTTGTCGGCCCACTCGCGGGCGGCGCCCAGGTCGAGCAGGTCGACGGTGTCGCCGGTGACGGTGGCACCGCCGTGGGCGTACCTGGCCGCGTCCACGGCCTCGGCGAGCCGCTGGGCGTCGGCGTCGGAGGCGACGACGACGGCGCCCGCCTCGGCCAGCCGGAGCAGGGTGGCCCGGCCGGCGGGACCGGCCGCACCGGCCACCGCGATCACCGCGCCTTCCAGGGCGCCACTGCCGTTGGTGTCCATGCTGGTCGCCTCCTCGGTTCGAGAGCTCACGCGGCAGCCCCCGGAGCGGAAGCGGCGGTGATCCCCTTGGTGGAGGCGATCACGTTCTTCAGCTTCTTGGAGAGCGCCTCATAGAACATGCTCAGCGGAAACTCGTCCGGAAGCACGTCATCCACGAGCTTACGAGGCGGCAGCGTCAGATCGAGGGCGTCGGGCCCCTTGGCCCAGCGCGACCCGGGGTGCGGGGCGAGGTAGGTGGAGACCAGGTCGTACGCGGCGAACCAGTGGACCAGCTTCGGGCGGTCGATGCCTTCGCGGTAGAGCTTCTCGATCTCGCCGCAGAGCTGGTTGGTGACCTGCGGGGCACGCTCCCAGTCGATCTTCAGGGTGTTGTCGCTCCAGCGGACGACGTCGTGCTTGTGCAGGTAGGCGAAGAGCAGCTGGCCGCCGAGGCCGTCGTAGTTGCGCACCCGGTCGCCGGTCACGGGGAAGCGGAACATGCGGTCGAAGAGCACCGCGTACTGCACGTCACGGCCGTGCGGGTTGCCCTCGGCCTCCAGCTTCACGGCCTCCTTGAAGGCGGTGAGGTCGCAGCGCAGCTCCTCCAGGCCGTACATCCAGAACGGCTGGCGCTGCTTGATCATGAACGGGTCGAACGGCAGGTCACCGTGGCTGTGGGTGCGGTCGTGGACCATGTCCCAGAGCACGAAGGCCTGCTCGCACCGCTTCTGGTCGGCGACCATCTCCCGGATGTCCTCGGGCAGTTCGAGACCGAGCACCCGCACGGCCTCTTCGGTGACGGCGCGGAAACGGGCCGCCTCGCGGTCGCAGAAGATGCCGCCCCAGGTGAAGCGCTCGGGCGCCTCACGCACGGCGATGGTCTCGGGGAAGAGCACCGCGGAGTTGGTGTCGTAGCCGGCGGTGAAGTCCTCGAACGTGATGCCGCAGAAGAGCGGGTTGTCGTAGCGGGTGCGCTCGAGCTCGGCGAGCCACTCGGGCCACACCATCTTGAGGACGACCGCCTCGAGGTTGCGGTCGGGGTTGCCGTTCTGCGTGTACATCGGGAAGACGACCAGGTGCCGCAGTCCGTCCTCGCGGGAGGCGGCGGGCTGGAAGGCGAGCAGCGAGTCCAGGAAGTCCGGCACCGTGAAGCCCGCGTCGGCCCACTTGCGCAGGTCGGCGACGAGGGCACGGTGGTATGCGGCGTCGTGCGGGAGCAGCGGGGAAAGGTCCTCCACCGCGCCGATCACACGCTCCACGGCGGCCTCGGCGTCCGTGCGGGAGGGCGCGTCGTCAGCGTCGAAGTCGATCGAGCCGTCCTTGGACTGCCAGGGGCGGATCTCTTCGACGGCATTCTTGAGCAACGTCCAGCTCGAATGGCCGACCACCGGGCCGGCGTGGGATATGCCCCCTGCGGCCACGTCCTGCACAAGAATTTCCGTCATGTCACTTCCTCCACAGGAGAACCTCGCGTCAAGACACCGTATCCATGTGCGGTTCTCCCTCACAAGTCCGAGTGAGGGAAATTATCCTGCGTGACCCCCATGATCGCCGCAGTTTTTGCGGTGACAGGTGCGCATCACGACTGCATCGGTGCCCGATCAGGGCCCCAAGGGCCGGTCCACGTCAAGCGTCCGGAAGACTCGCCCACGCACGGGTGACGGGCCCGCGGAGGCTGCTGTCCCCAGGCCGCTGACGCCGTCGGTGTGCGGCTTCCGGACACCCCGCGCGCGAGCGGTTCCGTCTCCGGGAGGGGCCGTTAGGCTGCCTCGGTACCGCCGGGCGCCGGGCTGCGTCCCGCGGGAGCCGCCGTCGACGGAAGCGAGAGAATCTTGACTTTCCTCACCATCGGTCATCGCGGGGTCATGGGCGTCGAGCCGGAGAACACCCTGCGTTCCTTCGTCCGCGCCGAGCAGGCCGGCATGGACGCCATCGAACTCGATCTGCATCTGAGCAAGGACGGCGCGCTCGCCGTCATGCACGACGCCGACGTTGACCGCACGACCGACGGAAGCGGCTCCATCGCCGAGATGACGCTGGCCGAGCTGCGTCAGCTCGACGCGGGCGGCGGCCAGCAGGTGCCGGTGTTCGAGGAGGTTCTCGACGCCGTGCGGTGTCCGCTCCAGGCCGAGATCAAGGACGTGGCCGCCGCGCGCGCCCTGGCCGAGGTGATGCGCAGGCGCGATCTGGTGCCCCGGGTCGAGGTCTCCTCGTTCCACGACGACGCGATCGCCGAGATCTCCGCGCTGGTGCCCGGGGTGCGCACGGTACTGATCGCCAGCCGCTGGGGCGGTGACATCACGGACCGGGCGAAGGCCGTCGGCGCCCAAGCCCTGGCGCTGAACATCCGCAGGCTGACGCTGGAGACCGTCGAGGCGGCGCACGCCGAGGGACTGCGGGTGATCGGCTGGGTGGTCAACACCCAGGAGCATCTGCGGCTGGTGCGCGCCCTCGAGCTCGACGGCGCGACCACGGACTTCCCCGAGATCCGGCGCACCGGCCGTTTCACGGCCTGACCACCGTCCGCTCCCGCGCTCGCCGGCACCGCCGTGGCACCGGCGGGCGCGCCCGGGACAGGTCGCTCAGGCGAGTGTCTTCACCAGCAGCTCGAAGGCGAGATCGTCGCGCCGGGGAATGCCGAACCGCTCGTCGCCGTACGGGAAGGGAGTCATCCGGCCCGTACGGCGGTAGCCGCGGCGCTCGTACCAGGCGATCAGGTCCTCACGCACGGAGATCACCGTCATGTGCATCTCCGCCACGCCCCAGGTCTCGCGCACGCTGCGCTCCGCCTCCGCGATGATCCTGCGGCCCAGACGGGCGCCCTGAAGGTCCGGGCGGACCGCGAACATGCCGAAGTAGGCGGCCTCGCCACGGTGCTCGAGCTGGCAGCAGGCCACCGGCTCCCCGTCCCGTTCGACGACCATCAGACGGCTGCCGGGGGCGGTGATGACCTCGCGCACCCCCTGCGGGTCGGTGCGCTGCCCGCCGAGGATGTCCGCTTCGGAGGTCCAGCCCGCGCGGCTCGCCTCCCCGCGGTACGCCGACTCGATCAGCGCGACGAGCGCCGGTACGTCGGCCTCGGCCGCGTCGCGGTAGGTGAGCGCGGCCGAGTCCCTGGGCGGGGCGGTGTCCATGGAGTGGCTCCGTTCCAACGGGGTGCGGTCGGCACGAGAGTAACCCGGCCCCCGCACACGCCCCGAGCCGGTCCGCCGTGAGCCCTCGTGCGCTCGCCGCACTCCCCTCGCGCCTCCGTGTACTCCCCCGTACCCCAGTGCGCTCGCGTACGCGGACGGGAGGTGGGCATCGACTCCTCGACTGCCGCCGAGGCCGGCCGAAGGGGGAGGTACGCCGTGCACGGACCCGCGATGTCCGGCTGGCTGCTCATGGTGCTGTGCACCGCGACCGGCCTGTACTGCCTGATCCGGATGCGCAGTTGCCGAGGGCCGGACAGGAAGGCGGCGGGCGGCGAGGCGCTGATGGGACTCGGCATGGCGGCGATGGCCGTGCCCGCCACCGTGTTCACCCCGCCGAGCTGGCACTGGATGGTGTACGCGGTCGTGTTCGGCGCGGCGGCGGTGCACGCGGTGCGGCCCGCCGGGCACGGCGCGCGTCATCTCCACCATGCCGTCGGCTGCCTGGCGATGGTCTACATGGCGGCCGCGATGGGCGGCACGGGCGCACACGGGGCGCACACGGCCGGCGGCGTCCCGCTCCTCACCGGCGTGCTGCTCCTCTACTTCGCCGGATATGTACTCCGCTCCGGCCCCAGGCTCATACCGCTCGCCCCGGCGGGCGGCGGCACGGTCCCCGTCGCGGATCCGGCCGGTTCGCGGCCCGAGTTGGTGCCGGCCTGCCGGGTCTCCATGGCGACGGCCATGCTGGTGATGCTGCTGGCCATGTGACGGGCGCTGCCGTGCGAGCGGCGGCCGCATGTACCGCCGTGGCGTGCGTCACTTGACGCGCACGGGCATACCCGCAGGTAGCTCCGCGCTCATAGGCTGCCTCCATGATGGTCTCGCTCGCGCTGCTGCTGCTCGGCGCACTGGCCGCCGTCGTCGCCCCGCGCCTCGTGTCGCGTGCCGACTGGCCGGAGCGCGAGCCCGTCGTCGCCCTCTGGGTCTGGCAGTGCGTGGTCGCCGCCGTGCTGTTGTCGTTCGCTCTCTCCATGATGTTCAGCGCTGCCGCTGCCTGGCAGCTGGTGCGCGGCCCCGTCTTCGCGTCCGCACCGCACGGCGTCGTCGAGGCGTACGCGCTCGGGGCGAACGAGACATGGTCCGCCGCCCTCGCCGTGGTCCTGGCATGTGGCGGCGTGTGGACCGGGGCCATGCTGGCGAGGGAGATCCGTCTGGCGCATGTCCGGCGCAAGCGGCAGCGCGCCGAGCTGCTCGTGCGCTCCCCCCTGATGCCGGACGAGGTCCCGGGAAGCGAGCCCCTGGTCGTCCTGGAGGCGGAGCGGCCGGACGCGTGGTGGCTGCCGGGCGCCGCGCCGCAGCTGGTCATCACCACCGCGGCGTTGCGGCGGCTGAAGGGCCGCCAGCTCGACGCGGTGCTGGCGCACGAGCAGGGCCACGCGCGCGCCAGGCACGACTGGCTGCTGCACTGCTCGGCCGCGCTGGCCAACGGATTTCCGCAGATCCCGGTCTTCGCCGCCTTCCGTGACGAGATGCACCGGCTGGTCGAGCTGGCGGCCGACGACGTCGCCTCACGACGCTTCGGCCGGCTGACGATCGCGCTGGCCCTGGTCGAACTGAACGAGGAACGCGGCGTGTTCGGCCCCTGCCCGACGCCCGGAGCGCAGCTGCCGCAGCGCGTGAACAGGCTGCTGACACCGGTGCCCCGGCTCACTCCGGCCCGTCGGCTGCGGCTGACGGCGGCGGCCGCTCTGGTGCCGGTGGTTCCGCTGCTCGTGGCCTTCGTGCCGGGACTGCGCGCGCTGGGATAGCCGTACGGCCACGAAGAAGACAGGATTTATTCATGTCTTCCCCCCACTCCACGGACCCCGCTGCCCCCCACCGCACCAAGGACACCTCCCCCCGCACCGCGCGGTCGCGACGGGCGGCCCCGACGAGCGCCCTGTGCGTGCGCACCTGTGCGGTGACCGCCGCGCTGAGCGCCCTGCTGCTCGCGGCGGTCGCCGTCACCTGGTCACCGCTGATCTCCTTCGACCGTGCGGTGGTGGACGCACTGCACACCTCCGCGGTCCAGGAGCCGACGTTCACGCACGTCAACCGCGTACTGACCGACTGGGTGTGGGACCCGTGGACCATGCGGCTGCTGGCCGCCGCGGCGGTCGTGTGGCTGTGGCTGCGCAAGGAACGCCTCCTCGCGATGTGGGTGGCGCTCGCCAGCGTCCTCGGCACGGGCCTCCAGCAGGGCATGAAGGCCCTCGTCGGGCGGGAGCGGCCGCTGTGGCCGGACCCCGTCGATTCGGCGCACTACGCGGCCTTCCCGTCCGGGCACGCCATGACCGCCGTGGTCACCTGCGGGCTGCTGCTCTGGCTCTGCAGGCGGCGGGGCATGGCCGCGGGCGCCTGGATGTGGTGCGTCGCCGTCGCGGCCGTCTCCGTCCTCGGCGTCGGCTTCACCCGGCTCTATCTGGGGGTCCACTGGCCCTCCGACGTGGTCGGCGGCTGGCTCCTCGGGGCGTGCGTCGTCGCTCTCGCCGTGGCCTCCTACGGGCGGGTGGCCTTGTCCCGCGGTCACTGAGCAGCCGAGGATCCGGGCATGACGATCAGGACTGTTCTCTTCGACTTCTCCGGGACGCTCTTCCGCATCGAGTCGGCCCGCAGCTGGCTCCGCGCGGTGCTGCGAGAGCACGGGGCCTCCCTGCCCGAGGACGAACTCGACGGGTGCGCCCGACGGTTGGAGGCGGCCGGCGCACTGCCGGGCGGCGCCCACCCGGAGCGGATCCCCGGTCATCTGGCCGAACTGTGGGCGGCGCGGGACACGGACACGGCCCGGCACCGGGCTGCATACACAGGACTGGCGCGCGAGGTGCCCCTGCCGGACGAGGCCCTGTACGACGCCCTCTACGACCGCCATATGACTCCGGGCGCCTGGAGCCCCTACCCGGACGCCGCGGAGGTACTGCGCGGCCTGCGCGAACGGGGCATCGGCGTCGGCGTGGTCAGCAACATCGGCTGGGACCTGCGCCCGGTCTTCCGGGCCCACGGCCTCGCGGAGCTGGTCGACACGTACACCCTGTCGTTCGAGCACGGCGTGCAGAAACCCGATGCCCGGCTGTTCCGGACGGCATGCGAGGGGCTCGGCCGCGATCCGCGGGAGGTGCTGATGGTGGGCGACGACCGCCGGGCCGACGGCGGCGCCGCGGAGCTGGGCTGCGCCGTCCACTTCGTGGACCACCTGCCGGCGGACGAACGGCCCGCAGGGCTTCTTCCGGTGCTCGGGCTCGTCGACCGGCGGCCCGCGCCGTAGGAGACTGGAAGCAGAACAAAGCCACCCGAACCGGACGATCCCCCGCGTCGCCCGGTTCGGGCAGCCACTCGCCGGCCCCGGCCCCCGAGGGCCGGACGACGGGACGCGCTGAGTATATTGGCTGAGAGCCAGTCAACGCAGGAGCCAAGCATGTCCCCGCGAAGCGCATCGGTCAATGAAGAGCTTCGTCGACGTTCTCGCCAGCGGCTTCTGCAGGCGACGGTGGAGCTGGTCGACGAGCGCGGTTACGAGGCCACGACCCTCGGTGACATCGCCGACCGGGCCGGTTCCGCACGGGGTCTCGTCTCGTACTACTTCCCGGGCAAACGGCAGCTGTTGCAGTCCGCCGTGCACCGGCTGATGCACCTCACGCTCGAGGAGGCGCTGGAGAGGGAACCACGCACCGACGACGGCCGCGAGCGACTGGCCAGGGCCGTCGACGCCATCCTCGGCCTCGCGACCGACCATCCCGTGCTGATGCGCACGCACATGGCGGGACTACTGCAGGCCGACGGGTTCGTGCAGTGCCCGGAGCAGCAGCGGCTCGCCGGACTGCTGCGGGACACGGTGGAGCGCTACGGATCACGGGACGTCGACACCGACTATCCGCTGCTGCGCGGGCTGCTGATGGGGGCGGTCTTCGCCCTGCTGCTGCCCGGCGTACCGATGCCCCGCGCGCGGCTGCGCGCGGAGCTGTTCCAGCGGTACGGGCTGGACTGGGAACTGGGTGCCCCGCCGGGCGGTCTCCCGCCCGGCGGAGCGCCGGATCACATACCGGATCAGTCGTCGAAGTCGTCGAAGTAGTCCGGCTGCGTCTGCACGTTGAGCTCGTGCATCCGCACCTTCGCGCCGGCGTCGGTGCGCCGGTCGCTGATCTTCAGGACGTCGAAGCCCTTGGCCATGTCGTTGGAGTAGATGTAGCCGTTGTAGTAGTACGCGGACCAGGAACCGCCGCCGGACAGCCTGTCGGTGGTCAGCGGGCCGCGCTCGAAGTAGGCGATCTCCTTCGGCTTCGAGGAGTCGGTGAAGTCCCACACGGAGACGCCACCCTGGTACCAGGCCTGGACCATGATGTCGCGGCCCTTGACCGGGATCAGGGAGCCGTTGTGGGCCACGCAGTTCTCGGTCGCGGCCTGGTGGCGCGGGATCTTGAAGTAGCTGCGGAAGACCAGCTTGCGCCTGTCGCCCTTGCCCGCGATGTCGTAGATGCCGTCCGCGCCGCGGTTCGGGCCGATCTCGGCGTTGCAGGTGGCGGCGCCGCCGCCGCCGAGCTCGTCGGTGAAGACGACCTTGTTCGCCTTCTGGTTGAAGCTGGCGGAGTGCCAGAACGCGAAGTTGACGTTGTCCTGGACCCGGTCGATGACCCTCGGGTGCTCCGGGTCCTCGATGTCGAACAGGATGCCGTCACCCATGCAGGCGCCGGCGGCCAGGTCCTTGGAGGGCAGCACGGTGATGTCGTGGCAGCCCGTGGTCTTGGAGACGCCCGGGTTGGTGGGTGCGCCCGGGTTGCCG
The DNA here is from genome assembly GCF_053610925.1 of Streptomyces sp. NPDC054847. NCBI lineage: Bacteria > Bacillati > Actinomycetota > Actinomycetes > Kitasatosporales > Streptomycetaceae > Streptomyces > Streptomyces sp. NPDC054847. The sequence continues at coordinate 15,191 of NZ_JBSGZJ010000056.1, forward strand.
CCGCCGTCAGGTCCCTCGCCCGGGAAGAGCACCGGGAAGTTCACGATCGCCGACTTCTCCGGGGCCTTGCGCGGCACCTTGATGACGGAGATCCCGTCGTGCGGGGGCTGGCAGTCGGGGAACGCGGCGTTCGGCGAGTACGAGGAGACGTACACGTAGACGTTCTTGCGCTCGGGCACCAGCGTGTGGGTGTGCGAACCGCAAGCCGTCTCGACCGCGGCGACGTACTTCGGGTTCTTCTTGTCGCTGATGTCGAAGATCTTCATGCCCTCCCAGGACGACTTCTCCGTCGCCGGCTGGGACGTGCTGTTGCAGGAGTTGTCGCTCCGCGAGGAGTCGGTGGACAGGAACAGCAGGTTGCCGGAGACGCTGATGTCGTTCTGCGATCCCGGACACAGGACCTGCGAAACGGTCTTCGGACGCTCAGGGTTGCTGATGTCGTAGATGACGAAGCCGTCGTAGTTGCCGGCGAACGCGTATCTGCCCTGGAAGGCCAGGTCCGAATTGGTGCCGGTGAGCGCGGCCTTGGGGATGTTCGTCACGTGCTCGATGTTGTCGCTGTGGACGACCTCGTCCACGCCGGGTATCTCGCCGTCGCGGATCGCCGACCTGGTCTCCGCCGACTCGCTCGCCGAGATGCTCTCGCGGACGGTGGCGTCTCCCGGATCGGGAACGGCCGCCGCCGGGCCCGCCGCGAGCATGGTGGCGAGCAGTCCGGCCGCCGCCGCGGCGACACCCAGTCGTCTGCGTCGCACTCGGGTGGTGTGCAACAGGATCACTGCGGTCCTCCCCTGGTATCCGTTCATGGTTGAACGGTTCACGGACCCCGGCAGTATCTTCCCTAGCATGCACATCTCAACAGATGGCAACACGGACGTAATCAAGGTTTCTGAGCGGCGACACGTGCGCAGTAAGTGAAGGCGGCCGTCCCAAGAGGCCCGAGTTCCCCAGGAGGTCACCCGTGTTGAACCGCCCCCGTACCGCGCGTCCGCGCAGATCGGCCGTGGCCGTGGCGGTCGCCGTGGCCGTACTGGCCCTGGGCGCATGCCAGTCGGAGTCCGATGGCCCGAAAAAGGCGGCGGGCGAGGACAGACCCTCGGTGGTGGCGCCTGGGAAGCCAGGAGAGCCGGCCAAGACGCTCTCCGCGGAGGAGGCCGCCGAGGCACTGCCCGACGACAGCCCCAACTCCGCCGACTTCGGCTATGCGCAGATGATGATCGAACACCATGAGCAGGCACTGCAGATGACGGCGCTCGCTCCGCAACGGTCCGAGTCGACACAGGTGAAACGGCTCGCGGAGCGAATATCCGCGGCGCAGAAGCCCGAGATCGACGCGATGCGCGGCTGGCTCACGAACAACGGCGGCCCCAAGAAGGACGGCGCGCACGGGCACGACCACGGCGCGATGCCCGGGATGGCCACGCAGGCCCAGCTGAAGCAGCTGCGCGAGTCCGACGGCAGCGCCTTCGACGAGCTCTTCCTGAAGCTCATGATCACCCACCATCAGGGCGCCGTGACGATGGCCGCCGAGGTGCTGTCCGACGGGAACAACGTCCTGGTCGAGGAGATGGCCAACGACGTGATCGCCCAGCAGACGGCCGAGATCGGCCGGATGCGCAAGATGTGACGCGGCCGCGACCCGGGACGACGGGTCGCGTCGCATCGGAGACGGGCGGACCGGGCTCCCCGGGGCGGACCGGTCCCACAGGCCGGCGCGGGGGCGCCGCGCTCGGCGTGGCCGGGCCGGAGGGGTTACCCGGCGGACCGGGCTGCCGATGGCGGGCGCGGCCTGCGCGGGGCTGGAGCCCCTCGGGGTGCGCCGGGCCGGGCGAGTCAGCCGGGGCGGACGCCGGGAAGACCCGGGACGGAGGACTGGCGCCGGGGCAGAAGGGTGGCCTCGGGGCGCGACGGAAGGACGCGCGGGCGCAAGCCTCCCCAGGGACGCGCTCCGGTGCGATGCTGGAGATCCCCCTGCGGGAAGGAGCGCCACGTGCTTCGCGTCGCCGTCGTCGGATCGGGTCCCAGCGGGGTCTACGCCGCGCAGGCCCTCGTCGGCCAGACCGCTGTGCCCGATGTCCGGGTGCACATCCTGGACCGCCTCCCCTGCCCCTACGGACTCGTGCGCTACGGCGTGGCTCCCGACCATGAAAAGATCAAGTCGCTGCAGAACAGCCTGCGGGCGGTCCTCGAGGACGACCGGATCGACTTCCTGGGGAACGTCGAGGTCGGGAGGGCGGGGCTCGGTCCGGCGGAGCTGCTGCGGCTCTACCACGCGGTCGTGTACTGCGTGGGCGCGGCCAAGGACCGCAAGCTCGGCATTCCTGGCGAGGACCTTCCCGGCAGCCACTCCGCCACCGACTTCGTCTCCTGGTACAGCGCCCACCCCGACGCGGCCCCGGACGCCTTCGCCCTCGGGGCGCGGGCGGCGGTCGTCATCGGCGTGGGCAATGTGGCGGTCGACGTGGCGCGCATCCTGGCGCGCGGCGCGGACGAGCTGCGCGGGACGGACGTTCCTGAGCGGGCGCTGGCGGCTCTGGCGGCCAGCCAGGTGCGCGATGTGCACATGGTGGGCAGGCGCGGCCCGTCGGGAGCCAAGTTCACCACCAAGGAGCTGCGGGAGCTGGGCGCACTGCCCTCGGCGGACGTCCTCGTGGACCCCGCGGATCTCGCGCTGGAGACGGCGTACGCCGATCCGGCCGCCGTGCCCGCGATCGTGCGGCGCAACCTCACCGTCGTACGGGAGTGGGCCGCCAGGCCGCCGCAGGGCCGGCCGCGCCGCATCCATGTGCGGTTCTTCCTGCGGCCGGTGGAACTGCTGGAACGTGACGGACGGGTGGGCGGTGTCCGCTTCGAGCGGACCGAGCCGGACGGCACGGGCGGCGTGCGCGGGACGGGCGCGTACCAGGACATCGAGGCGCAGCTGGTGCTGCGCGCGGTGGGATACCGGGGCGTGCCAACGGAGGGACTGCCGTTCGACGCCGATCGCGGTGTGGTTCCGAACGCCGCGGGACGGGTGCTGCGGGACGGCCGATTCTCGCCCGGCGAGTACGTGGCGGGATGGATCAAGCGCGGACCGAACGGCGTGATCGGCACCAACCGCCCGTGCGCGAAGGAGACCGTCAACTCCCTGCTCGAGGACGCGGCGACACTGGTGGGGCGGCCGGTCGCCGCTGATCCGGAGGCCGAACTCCGGGCCTTGGGGCAACAGCCGGTGCGGTGGCGCGGGTGGCTCGCGATCGAGGAGGCGGAAGCGGCGCTGGGACGCGCCCTGGGCAGGCCGCCCGTCAAGATCCCGGACTGGGCGGGGCTGCTGGGGGCGGCACGGGGCGCCGGCTCCGGCGTGCCCGGCGAGGGCGGGCGCTGACGGCCGTCGCGTCGGCGCCCGGCGTGTTCGACGGCGCCTGCACCTGGCCCGGCCGAGGGCGTCGCGAGAGTCGCGTCAGACGTCGGTGAGGCGGCGTTCCTGGGCGTCCGCCGCCTCGAGCACACGGTCGAGAAGGCCGGGGAACAGCGCTTCGAGGTCGTCCCGCCGCAGACCGTTCATCTTCGCCGTGCCCTGGTAGGTCTGGCGGATCACACCGTTCTCACGCAGCACACGGAAGTGGTGGGTGGTCGTCGACTTGGTGACCGGCAGCTCGATGTCGGAACAGCTCAGATCGGCCTCGCCCGCCGCGAGTTCGCGCACGACGCGCAGTCGCATCGGGTCGGAGAGGGCATGGAGCACGTTCTCCAGCCGGATCTCGTCCCGGCCGGGGTGGGCGAGCACTCGGGGGCTGGTCACGGTGGTCACGGCGGCTCCGCTTCGTCCGGGGAGGTCCATGGTACGAGGCCCTTCGTAGTTCGACGCCTCGCGTGGTCCCCCTCCCGGGCCGGGTCCTCGCTCGGAATACCGCGAGTCCGTAGTTCGATATCCCTCGTAGTTTGACTTCCATCGTACTACGGTGTCTATCGTACGAGTGCACCGGACCCCTCTCCCGAACGGAGCCCGCAGTGAGCGCGTTGTTCGAGCCCTACGCCCTTCGGTCACTGACCATCCCCAACCGCGTCTGGATGGCGCCGATGTGCCAGTACAGCGCCGAGGTCTTCGGCCCGAACGCGGGCGTCGCCGGCGACTGGCACTTCGCCCACTACGCCGCCCGTGCCGCCGGCGGCACCGGGCTCATCCTCGTCGAGGCCACCGCGGTGAGCCCCGAAGGGCGCATCAGCCCCGCCGACCTCGGCATCTGGAACGACACGCAGGTCGCGGCGTTCCGCCGGATCACCGCGTTCCTCGAGAGCCAGGGCACGGTGCCCGGCATCCAGATCGCCCACGCCGGGCGCAAGGCCTCGACCGACCGGCCGTGGAACGGCGGCGAGCCGGTCGGTCCGGAACAGCACGGCTGGCAGCCCCAGGCGCCCAGCGCGATCCCCTTCGCCGAGGGGCATCCGGTACCGGACGAGCTGACCGGCGTACAGATCGCCGAGATCGTCGGGCAGTTCGCCGACGCGGCCCGTCGCGCCCTGGACGCCGGGTTCAAGGTCGCCGAGATCCACGGGGCGCACGGCTATCTGATCGGCGAATTCCTGTCACCGCACAGCAACCACCGCACCGACGAGTACGGGGGCTCCTTCGACAACCGCGTGCGCTTCGCGCTGGAGGTCGTGGACGCGGTACGCGGCGTCTGGCCGGAGGAACTGCCGCTGTTCTTCAGGATCTCCGCCACGGACTGGCTGGAAGAAGGCGGCTGGACGCCCGACGACACAGTCCGCTTCGCCTCGCTGCTGAAGGAGCACGGAGTGGACCTCCTGGACGTCTCCAGCGGCGGCAACGCAGCCGGCGTGCGCATCCCCACCGGCCCCGGCTACCAGGTTCCGTTCGCGGCCCGGGTCAAGGCGGAGACCGACCTGCCGGTGGCCGCCGTCGGCCTGATCACCGACGCGGAGCAGGCGGAGAAGATCCTCGCCAACGGCGAGGCCGACGCGGTACTGCTCGGCCGCGAACTGCTCCGCAACCCCTCGTGGGCCCGCCACGCGGCGCGCGAACTCGGCGGCGAGGTGCACGTGCCGCAGCAGTACCACCGCTCCGTCTGAGCCGGGGCGCGGTCCTGGCCGCCGCTCGGTCTCAGCGAGGGCGGCCCGCGGCGCCGCTCGGGCTGAGCAGGGGCCCGCGCCGCTGCCTGTCCGAGCGGGAGGCCGGCCGCGCCGCAGACGCAGTCGGCGGACGACGGTCCGCGGCGGCACGGGCCCGCGCGGACGCCCTTGCCTCCGTGGACGCGCCACCGGCCTCCCGCCGGGCGCGGCGCGGGCCCGGCGCACAAGTTTCCGTCCCACCGATGAGTTCCGGGCCGGCCGGCGGTCAGCACTTGCATTGGCGGGCCGGCCTGGGTGACGGGCGCCCACCTGCGCCGAGAGCGTCCTGCGGGCCACTGTCGGTGGTCGGGTGCAGACTGGCCCACAACCGAGACAAAGGCGTCCTGGAGGTAGCAGGTCATGACCGATGTTCTTCTCACCGTGGGCACACGCAAAGGGCTCTTCATCGGCCGCAGGAGCGGCGGGATCTGGGAGTTCAGTGGCCCGCACTTCAACGCGCAGGCCGTGTACTCGATCGGCATCGACACCCGCCGGGCCGTCCCACGGCTGCTGGTCGGCGGCGACAGCGCCCACTGGGGCCCATCGGTGTTCCACTCGGACGACCTGGGGAAGACCTGGATCGAGCCGCAGAAGCCGGCGGTCAAGTTCCCTCAGGACACGGGTGCGTCGCTGGAGCGTGTCTGGCAGCTGCACCCCGCCTCCGACGCCGACCCGGACGTGGTCTACGCGGGCACCGAGCCCGCGGCGCTCTTCCGCTCGGAGAACGGCGGCGACAGCTTCGAGCTGGTCCGGCCGCTGTGGGAGCACCCGACGCGTTCGCAGTGGGTGCCCGGTGGCGGCGGCGAGGCCGTCCACACCGTGATCACCGACCCGAGGGACCCGCTGGCCGTGACGGTCGCCGTGTCCACGGCCGGTGTGTTCCGCTCCCGTGACGGCGGGGAGAGCTGGGCCCCGTCGAACCAGGGCGTGTCGGCCGTCTTCCTGCCCGACCCGAACCCGGAGTTCGGCCAGTGCGTGCACAAGATCGCACAGGACGCCGTAGACCCCGACCGCCTGTATCTGCAGAACCACTGGGGCGTGTTCCGCAGCGACGACGCCGGGGCGAAGTGGACCGACATCGGCACGGGGCTGCCGTCCGACTTCGGCTTCGCCATGGCGGCCCATCCGCACCGCGCGAACACCGCGTACGTGTTCCCGATCACCGCCGACGCGGACCGCGTCCCCGCCGAGCGCCGCTGCCGCGTCTACCGCACCCGTGACGCGGGAGAGACCTGGGAGGCGCTGTCGGCCGGCCTGCCCGAGGGTGACCACTTCGGCACGGTGCTCCGGGACGCCCTGTGCACGGACGACGCCGACCCGGCGGGCGTCTACTTCGGCAACCGCAACGGCGAGGTGTACGCGAGCGCGGACGACGGCGACAGCTGGCAGCTGCTCGCCTCGCACCTCCCGGACGTGCTGTGCGTGCGGGCGGCCGTCATGAAATGACGCAGGTCGCTCACGGCCGTCCCGAGGCTGCTTGATCGCCGGCGCCGGGGTGCGGCGGAGGGAGGAGGTGCCCGGCGCGACCGGTGAGGAGCGTCAGAAGCGCCGAGACCGGCGCGCGGACCTCCTCCCCCGCGCCGCGGGCCGCGACGTCACCCCAGGCGCGGAACAATTCACGCGGGACCATGCCGTACGAGAAGCGTGCGGCGACGTCCCGCACCCGCCGGTCGCCGGTCAGGAAGCCCGCGGCCGCGAAGCGCGTCCTTACGGGAGCCGCCAGTCGACCGGCTGGGCCCCCTGGCGGAGCAGGAGTTCGTTGGTGCGGCTGAAGGGCCGTGAGCCGAAGAAGCCCCGGTCCGCCGACATGGGCGAGGGGTGGGCGGACTCGATGGCCGGCAGGTCGCCCAGGAGGGGGCGCGCATTGCGTGCGTCCCGCCCCCACAGCACCGACACCAGCGGCTTGCCCCGGGCGGCGAGCGCCCTGATGGCCTGCTCGGTCACTTCCTCCCAGCCCTTGCCGCGATGCGCCCCGGGCTTCCGAGGGGCCGTGGTCAGCGCCCTGTTGAGCAGCAGCACACCCTGACGGGTCCACGGGGTCAGGTCGCCGTTCGACGGGCGGTCCACGCCCAGGTCGGTGTGCAGCTCCCGAAAGATGTTCTCCAGGCTTCCCGGCAGCGAACGGACCTCGGGTGCGACCGCGAAGCTGTGTCCGATCGCCATGCCTGGCGTGGGGTACGGGTCCTGACCCACTATCAGCACCCGCACCTCGTCGAAGGGCTGCTGAAAGGCGCGCAGAACGTGCTGCCCTGCCGGCAGATAGGTCCGGCCCGCCGCGATCTCGGCACGCAGGAAGTCACCCATCGTCGCGATGCGCCCGGCCACGGGGCGCAGCGCCTCGGCCCATCCGGGCTCCACAAGTTCACTCAACGGTCGTGCTGCCACGGCCCGTCACTCTACCGGCCCACGGAGTGCCCTCCGACCGGTGGCGGAGTGCTCGCACGGCGGACACATCAACGCCCGCCGCCGGCCGCCATCCTGTTCCCCTGACCGCCACCCGTCCCGCCGGCCGCCACCCTGTTCCCTGCCGACCGCGCCCCGGTTCCCACCGCAGCCCGTCGGCGCGGCCGCTGTGGCGCTGAGCGGCCGGCACTCCGTCACCGGTCCGGCGCCCGCGCCGCGACGGCCCCAACCCCCGCCGCTACGCCCCGACATGCGCCTGCGGATAGGCTGCCGCCGTCGTTACCGGTCCTCTTCGTCCTGGAGTCGCGTGAACGAGCTTCTGCTGCGCCAAGGCGCCCGTCCTTCCAGCCGGCGGCTGTCGTGAGCTGGGTGCTGGGTGTGGATTCGGGCGGCTCCGGCCTGCGCGCGGCGCTCGCGGAGGCCGGGCAGCCGGAGCAGGCGCGGACCGCCTTCTCCGGCGAGCCGGTGCGCACCGGCGGCGCGGGGATCGATGCCGGGCACATGCGGGAGCAGTTGGTCCCCATGGTGCGGCGGCTCATGGAGCAGGCCGGGGCCGGCCGGCTGTCCGCCGTGGTGATCGGCGCGGCGGGGATGGCCACACTCGGCGGCCGGCTGCGGGCCGAAATGCCCGCCGCGCTGGACCGCGAGCTCGGCGTACGGCGCCTGGGGCTGGCCGCCGACGCGGTCACCGCGTACGCAGGCGCGCTGGGCGGCAGGCCCGGGGCCGTGGTCGCCGCGGGCACCGGGATGATCGCCCTCGGCACCGACCTGACCTCCTGGCGACGTGCGGACGGCTGGGGTCATCTGCTGGGCGACTGCGGGAGCGGCGCCTGGATCGGAAGGGCGGGACTCGAGGCGGCGCTGCGCGCCCACGACGGGCGGCGGGGCGGCTCGGCCCCGCTCCTGGAACGGATGGAGTCGACACTCGGCCCGGCCGCGGAGCTGCCGGGGATGCTCTACCCCCGCACGGACCGGCCGGCGGTGCTCGCCTCCTTCGCACCCGAGGTCGGCCGGTGCGCCGGACACGACCCGGTGGCCGCAGGCATCCTCGAGCGGGCCGCGGGGCACATCGCGGAGGCGGCCGCCGCCGTGTGCCCTCCGGCGGACGAGGTGCCGGAGGGCTGCGAGGTCGCTCTGACCGGCGGGCTGCTGAAGCTCGGGGAGCCGCTGCTCGGCCCGCTGCGCGCCGAGCTGTCCGGGCAGCTGCCGCACGCCCGCCAGGTGCCGGCGGACGGCGACCCGCTCTTCGGGGCGCTGCGCCTCGCGGCTTCCCTCGCGGCGGGTGAACTGCGGCTTCCGGCGCATCCGACCATGCTGTACGTCCCAGGTGGGGCGGGGTCGTGGGAGGGGCACGACGACCCCACCGGATAAACCGGGACAGATGACGCTCGTCCGCCCCCTCCCCGAACAGCCGCTCAGGCAAAACCAGTAGCATGCGGCGCCATGAGCTCCTCCACTGGGCCTGCACCCGGCCTGCCTGTACGAATGCCGCGACCCCGCCAGTCCGGGCGACACCGTCGCCCGGAGCCCGTGGCGGCTCCCGAGGGCGCGCCCGCCCTCGTGCTCGCTGTGCCCGGCGTTCCGTCGCCCACCACGCGCAGCCTGGCCGAAGAGGTCATAAGCATCGCCCGGTCCGAGCTGCCCGGCCTCGATGTCGCCATCGGCTACCTCGACGGTGACGACGCCGAGTACCCCGCGCTGCGGAACGTGCTCGCGCACACCGCCGCCCGGCGTACCGAGCGCTACGAGATCGCCAAGGCCGCCGGCCGCGAGGTGGCGGCGCCCGAGGGTCCCGCCGCGGTCGTGGTGCCGCTGCTGGCGGGCCCGGACAACGCGCTGATGCGTCGCGTCCGCCAGGCCGTCATGGACAGCCGCGCCGCCGTGGAACTCACCGACGTCCTCGGCCCGCATCCGCTGCTGGCGGAGGCCGTGCACGTACGCCTCTCCGAGGCAGGGCTGGCGCGCGCCGACCGCGCCCGGCTGTTCACGGTGGCCACCGCCGCCGACGGCATCATCCTGGCCACCGTGGGCGGCGAGGAAGCGGTGCAGGCCGCGGGAATCACCGGCATGCTGCTCGCCGCCCGCCTGGCCGTGCCGGTGATGGCCGCCGCGCTCGACGAGGAGGGCTCTGTCGCCGCGATCGCGGAGCAGCTGCGTGGCTCCGGGTCGGTGCAGCTGGCCCTCGCCCCGTACCTGGTGGGTCCGGAGCTGCCCGAGGGCCTGCTCGACGCCGCCGTGAAGGACGCGGGCTGCGCGTCCGCCGAGGCGCTCGGCGCGTACCCGGCGATCGGCAAGCTGGTGCTGTCGCAGTACACGACCGCGCTGGGCATCGCGCCGCAGCCCGGGACGCCGTCCCACTGACGCCACCGGGCGGCGGTCGCGGCCGACGAGGAGCATCACACCGCAGGGCCCGGGCCGGGCGACATG
>NZ_JBSGZJ010000057.1:0-24668 GCF_053610925.1 Streptomyces sp. NPDC054847
CCTCTCGGTGCGGGGCCCTTCGTCATGTCCGGCGGGCGCAGGCTCAGCTCCCGCCCGCCGGGGCGGGGAGTCAGCCGTTCGCCGTGGCCGTACCGGGCGACCAGGTCCACGGGTGTGCGTCCGGGCCCATGCCGACGATCCGGACCTCTCCGTCGGGGGCGACGTCCAGCGTGGGTGTGTCGAGGGCCACGGCCCCGGCGGTACGGGTCAGCAGCCGGCCCTCGTGCCGCAGCTGCACCCGGCCCAGCAGATCCAGACCGGCCAGGACGGCCCGCTCGGGGTCACCGGCCGTGGCGAGCGGTCCGTAACCCTCGAACCGGACGGCGGGCAGCGGCCTGCCGTCCGGGCTGAAGCGGGTGAGGGCGGGCGAGGCGCTGCCGCGGGAGTCCCTCGGGTCCGTTCGCTTCCAGGGCCGCTCCGTCCGGTACAGCAGGTGCACGGAACCGTCGGTCTTCGCGAGTGCGGCGGGGGTGTCGACGGCCGCCGGCAGATGTCCGGAGGTGCGGTGGGTGAGGGGCAGGCCGGGCGCGTCCTGGGTCCAGTGGTGGACGGTGTCGAAGCCCGCGGCGAAGAGATGGACGCGGCCGGCCGCGTCGACGACGGTCGCAAGGCCGTCCTGTATCCCGGCGCTGCCGTCGAGGGCCCGCCAGCCGCTCCACCGGCCGTCCACCTCACGGACCCGTGTGCTGACGCCCTTGTCCGCGTTGCGCACGAACAGGTGAACCCGCCCGTCGGGCGCGCTGACGGCCACCGGCACCCCGATGCGCCGGCCCCGGTCGTCATGGCGCTCGGGGTTGCCCAGGCCGCGCCACGCGAGGAAGGGTCCGCCCGCGGAGCGCTGTTCCAGCAGCACTATTTCCCGGGCGTTGTTCCCGCCGTGACCGCTGATCGCCGAGAAGCGAAGGGCGAAGAGGAGCTGCCGTCCGTCGCCGAGCGCCGTCGCGCCCAAGGCCGGCGCGAGAGGGCCGCCGCCGAGGTCGGCGGGCTGCCCCCACCGGCCGCTCCCGGCCTCCGTCTCCCGCCAGCGCACCGCGCGCAGCCCCAGCACCCCGTACGCGGCCAGCCGTCCGTCGGGTTCGGCGGCCAGGGACGTGCGGGGCCCGGGGTAGCGGTAGTGGGTGGAACGGACCCAGCCCTTCTTGTTGGTCAGAGGACGGTCGCCGCCCACGTTGTAGTCGCCGCATCCGCCGCTGTTGCCGCAGTTCCAGTCGGCCTGCCCGCCGTACGGCACCAGATGGCCGGCCTTCCGCCGCAGCACGCTGTCCGGCAGGTTCTTCGGCCAGTGCCGGTTGTAGTAGCCGCGGAAGGAGGTGGCGACGAACGCCGGTATCTCGCCGCCGTCGCGTGCCGACTCGGCCACCCACCGGGCCATCGCCGCCCAGCTGAAGGAGGCCACGGCGGTGTGGTCCCCGTGGTCCGAGTAACCGCGCTGTTCGCTGTCCTTCTTACGGGTGGCCTCGTCGCTGTGCTGAATGTCGGGATCGGGGTCCAGCGTCTGCACGACGGTGGGCCGGTAGCGGTCCATCAGCCCGACGAGGACGTCGACGAGCCGGTCGTAGTCGTAACTCGCGATCCTGTGCACGGGGGAGTCGTCGGCGACGACGGTCGGCAGCTCCAGCACCCGGTCCCGCCACAGGTTCGGCAGACCGAGCCGGGCATGGCGGGTGGTGTGCATGGCGAGGTTCAGGTAGATCAGGTCGACGCGCCGGGGACCGACGGCCAGGCTGTTGATCTCGGCCCGCCGGCCGCCGCGCAGCGTGGTGACCCCCTTCTGCCAGTCCGTGAACCGGGGCAGACCGAGCAGGGTCGCGTACGCCTGCCGCAGGCCCTGGTGGCGCGCGGACGAGTACGCGCTCTTGTCCGCGGCGGGACGCGGCCGCCCCGGTGCCTTGTTGACGCCGTCGGCCTCGCCGGCCGTGACGTACACGCAGACGAGGGGGACGCCGGAGTCCAGCATCCGCTGGGTGTCCGGGTTCATGAAGTACAGGTCGTCGTCGGGGTGCGCCAGTATCTGCATCAGCCGGGCGGGCCGTGAGTCGCTTATGGCGATACCGGGCGCGGGGTCGGTGACGGGCCCGGTGCGCCGTGGCGCGGGCACCGAACACGAGGTGAGGGCGGTGGCCGAGCCGGCCGCGGCCAGTGCGCCGATGGCGGCGACGACGCTGCGCCGCCGGGGCCGGGTCGTGCGCAACCCCGACACAGCTCTGTCGTCCACTTGTCGTGCTCCGTCCGGTTCCCCCGCAGCGGCCGGGCGGTGCCCCCGTCTGCGTACTGTGAAATCCCAGGTGGCGGCCGGGCCGGTCGAGCCGACAGCCGCGATCAACCAGACGGGGCACGGCCGCCGGGGGTTGCCCGGATTTTGGCCATGTGTTCGATCTGACATCCGTCCCCGGGACTGCCGGCCCTATGGCGAGAGCCGGCAGGTCACACGAGAGTCGGTACGTCGCCGCACGCCGCGTGCTCGACCTTCGTGCCCGTCAGACCCCTGAGCCAGGGGGCGGTGAGGTCCGCCAGCCCGGCCGGGTCCGGCGGGGTGGGGCCGAGGCCGACGGCGTAGCGCACGGGGGAGTCGGTGAAGGGGCGCGGCCATGCGTGGACACCGGACTGCGGCAGTGCCGTCAGCAGCGCCCGCATCCGGCCGCGGACGCGGCCCTCGTCGCCGGGGGCCACTGTCACGACCGCCCAGGCCGCGTGCCGGCGGTGCAGCGGGGGCGGGGCGAGCAGCGGTTCGGGGGAGTCGCCGTCCAGGAGCTCCCAGGCCCGGAACAGTTCCTGCGTGATCAGGTCGCGCATGTCGGCGGTGACCTGGTCGGAGCAGGGACGTACCGGCGCGGTCGGGGTCATGACCGTGACCGGCAGATCCGGGCGCGCCGGGCCGCCGACCGGCTCGCGCCAGTCCCAGGCCGCCCAGGTCGCGAAGAAGTGGCGGAGCAGTTCGCCGGGCGGCAGGTCGCCGGCCTCGCGGACGGTACGCGCCGCGAGGACGGACCAGCCGAGGCCCGGCAGCCCGCCGAACGGAGCGGAGTCCAGCCCGCGGGCCTTCGCCCATGCCTTGACCTGGCGGGCCAGACGCGTGAACGCCTCACGTCGGCCCGCGACCCCGGCCTCGATCTCGTCGAGGAGCGCGTCGGCGTCGCTGACAGCGCTGAGTGCGACCGCCGCGTCCTCGCCCAGCTCGGCCCGGCGGCCGACAGCTTCTGCCGGATCGAGCGCACCGGTGGCGACGACGGCCAGGTCCACGGCGAGGCCGCCGACGTTGAGCCGCAGTCCGGGGACACGCGCGCCGACCACTTCCCGCACGTCCGTCGCTTCGGGCAGCGCGGCCGTCAACCGGGCGCGTACGCCCGCCAGTTCGGGTGTCCCCGGCAGAGCGGCGACCAGGTCCAGATCGGCCCCGGGAAGCGCGCATCCCGTGCGCCGCGAACCGACGAGGTGCACGCGTCCGTCCGCGAGCGCCCGCTCCGCCCGTACCCGCACGTCGTCGGCGACGCGCTCGTTCTCCGGTCCACCCGGTGTCTCCGGTACGCCCGGCGCGTCCGGTGCCCACCGCACCTCGCCCGTTCCGAACGCGACCGTCGCCCGTACCCGCATCGGCTCGCCGGCGCGGCGCGAGAGCAGCACCAGCTCGCCGACCTCGGCGGACATGCCGCCGAGCCGGGACGCGCACTCGGCGACCAGCGGCTGCGGATCGCGGGTCCGGCCCAGGCTCAGGTGCGGGGTGAAACCCTCCCGACGGCCGCGGCAGCGGGGGAACCGCAGCTCCAGGGCGTGGCGCAGCTCCTGCCACGGCTGCTCGCCGGCCGCCGCCGGGTCGAGCCACACGGTCGCGTCCTCGCGGTGTCCGAAGCTGTGTACGCCCTCCAGCCGGGCGTCGAAGGGGGCGATGCCCGCGGCCGCCTCCGCGAGCAGCGGGGCGGCCTCCTCGAAGGCGGACTCCGGCACGAACCCGAAGAGCAGGTTGACGTGCGGGGGCCAGCGGTGGATCTGAGGGTCGTGCTCGCGGCGGACGTCCTGGATCGGTCCCCACAGCCCGGCGGGCGGCAGCCAGGCCACGGCCGTACGTGCTGTCGGCCGCACGTCGAGGACGCGGCTCTCCTCCCGCGCGGGGCTCAGGGCGACCTCCACCCCGTAGTGGTCGGAGATGTGCGGCCCTTCAGGGCCGGGGACGTCCCCGCGCAGGACGGCCGAGTCGACCCGGAGCGTGCCCGACCGGAGCAGTACACGGTCCAGCCGGGACGCCCGCCCGCTCAGGGACGAGACGGCGGCGAGCGGATTGGCGGCCGGGTCGAAGGTGGGGGTCGCGTCACCGGGTCCGTGCGCGTCGCTCCAGGCGTCGCGCATGCCCAGCGTCGTCTGCGGCGTGTCCGTGCCGTCGTTGAAGTCGCCCATGAGCACGAGGTCGCCGTCGATGCCCGCCGATCCCTCGGCGATCCGGGCCAGTTCCGCGTTCCGCCGGGTGGCGCCGTCCTCGGAGTGGTCACTGGTGAGGTGGGTCGCGGCCACGGTCACCGGACCGCTGAGGGTCTCCACGACGATCGCCGTCACCGCCTTGTGCGGGCCGAGGGCGTGGTGGCCCGCCTCGCGCACGGGCAGCCGGCTGAGCAGCAGCAGGCCGCACTCGTCGACGTCACGGCCGCCGGGGTCGGTGGCCACCGTGTACGCGTCCCGTACCCACGGCGTGCGCAGCAGCATGACCAGCAGCTCTGGTTCGACCTCCTGGAGCGCGACGACGTCGGCGTCCGCCTCACGGAGGGCGTCGATCAGCAGGGGGCGGCGTACGGCGGTGGCGATGCGGTCGGAGTCGTAGCGGTCCCACAGGGTGTTCCAGGTCAGGACGCGCAGGCTCCCCGGGGTGCCCTTGGGGGCGTGCGCCGGCACCCAGCCGTCCCCGTCCCACGCGTACGGCGTCCGTGCTTCGAAGAACGGCGCACGCAGCCGGCGCGCCTCCCGTACCCGCCCGGCGTCTGTGTCGTCGATCCGGTCCACACCCGTGGCCCGGTCCCACACCAGCTCGCCGTCCGCCTCGAAGAACAGCACGCGGTGCCAGGGGATGTCCCCGCCGGGCACGAAGGCGGACAGAGGCATGCGCTTGGGCGCCGCCTCGCGCCGGCGCACGCCGATCACGAAGCGGGCCGGGTCGAAGCGCGCGTCCCAGCGGACCCGGTGGTAGATCTCCTCGCTGGTACGCACGGCCTACGCCTCCTCCTCGACGGTCCCGCTCGCCCCGATGTACCAGGTGCGGTGAGCCTGGCCCGGGTACGGAGGGACGAACCGGTGCAGTTGCGAGGTCAGCACCTCCGGCGGCACGGGGTGCTCTCTTTCCAGATTGCGCCGCGCCAGCTCGTCCTCGTCGACGAGCAGCACGGCGTGGGTCGTCAGCGCGTCACGACGGCGGGCCACCGCGTGCACCAGTGACCGCTGGTGGTGGTTGAGGGACGTGGCGTCCCACACCACGGTCCCGCCGCGCGCCAGGGCGGAGTCCAGCAGGTCGAGTCCTTCGCGGAGCACGTCCCCGTTGGCCTTCTGGTCGGCGCGCGAACCACGGGCGCGGCGCAGTTCGTCGAGGGACACGTACGCGTCCACCCCGTCGAGGCCCTGTGCGAAGGAACTCTTGCCGCTGCCGGACGGGCCCACCAGATGGATCAGCCGGGGGAAGTCGCCCGAGCGCCACCGCCAGGTCGCGGCGGTGGCCTCCGCCGCGCTGCCGATGCGGCCCTCGGCGTACGCCTCGCGGGCCTCGGCCCGGCAACGGGCGGCCGCGTCGTCGTCCAGACCGGCGAACTCCTCCGTGAGCCCGTCGAGGGGCGCGATGTCCGCGGCGTGCAGTCCGGACCATTCCACCTGCTCCCGCGCCTCCGCCGCCCCGGCCGTCGCCGCGGCCACCGCGTGCAGTACATCCAGGTCGGCGGCGTACGACATCCGGACGAGCCCGGCGCGGCGCTGCTCGTCCGGGTACGGCCGGTGAAGTCCGGCCTGCAGCCCGACCAGGTCGGCGACGCGCCGTGCGAGCGGCAGGCCGAGCAGGGGGGCCAGGCGGGGCGCGAGCGCGGCCCGCCGCTCCCGGTGCAACAGCGCCGCCAGTACGCCCGCGAGCCGGGCGTCCCCCGTGCGGCCGCCGGTGTCCAGGCGCGCCACGGCCTCGGCGTCACCGTCGCCCATGCCCGGCGCCCGGGGGTCCGGCGCGGCCCCGGACCGTACGTCCCACAGTGCCGCGCCCGGGCCGAGTCCGTTCGGTACGACGGCCGCGTGCATCCAGTGCGTATCGGTCCGCACGTGCCCGGCCCGCACCCACTTGGCGACCCGCTGCCCGAACTCCTCGGCCATGAAGCCGTCGGCGGTGCGGACGACGAACCCTTCCTGCCGGCCGAGGTCCGGCTTCAGGGCCCGCAGCGCCCGCTCGTCGAACAGCCCGCGCCACAGCACCCGCGGCACGGGGACGCCCAGGTCGCGCAGGAACGCGACGGTCCGGTCCCAGTCGAGGCACCAGCCGAGTTCGTCCCACACGGAGAACCCGTAGAAGTAGCTCTCGAGGTCGTCGTACGCGATCGAGTGCCGGGCGAACATGTTCTCCCCGCACACGCGCCAGTCCTCTGGGATGCCGTGCGCGACGCGCCCGTGCAACGCCTTCACCCACGCCCGGGACGGATGGTGGGCGGAGTCCAGCGACCGGGCGTGCAGCCCGTCGCGGTACAGGGTGGTGTTCTCCCCGTCGAGCTTCTCGGTGACGACGACCTCCCGCCCGCGCAGCCCGTCGAGATCCGCGACGCGCACATCGTCGGAGGTCGCACCGGGCGACCACGGCAGATGAGCCGTGCGTGGATAGTGCGTGCGCATGGCAGAACCGGCCCCCGTGTCGAATGACTGTCCGGCCACTGTAGGAGCGGCGAGGAGCCCGACTCGACCGAATATCGCTCATCGGGCCGCGCCCCGTCCGCCCTCTTCCGGGGGATGCCGGGCGACATGGAAACCCGGGTGCCGGGCGGCCGCCCGGACAGGGGTTCTGCGCGCCGCTGTTTGACACGTAACCCCCGCGGGGTAGTGTTCTCGGCTCGATTGGCCAGGGCGCGGGAGTGTGTGGCAGACTGTCCGGGTTGCTCGGTTGAGTGCCGATGCTGCGCGCCTCCCGCCGGGAGGACCGGAAGCGAGTCCCACAGTACTCGTCGACCCTCGGGTCGGACGTACGGGAATCTTCCGGGAAGTGTCAGCGGGGTACCGGCCAGGCGCTCGGCGGGAGCTCTTCCCCCGATACGCGGCCGCAGGCCGCACCCCCTTGGTTGGGAAATCCTTCGGGAGATCTTCGTAGAGGGAGTGCGACACGCCCGACCGCGTGGGTCGGAGAAGAGAGCAAGACCCACCGAGTACCAGAGCGTTTCACTAGACAAAGGACTACTGAGTAGCCATGGCGGGACAGAAGATCCGCATCCGGCTCAAGGCCTACGACCACGAGGTCATCGACTCCTCGGCGAAGAAGATCGTCGAGACGGTGACCCGCACTGGTGCGTCGGTCGCAGGCCCGGTGCCGCTGCCCACTGAGAAGAACGTGTACTGCGTCATCAAGTCGCCGCACAAGTACAAGGACTCGCGCGAGCACTTCGAGATGCGCACGCACAAGCGCCTGATCGACATCCTCGACCCGACGCCCAAGACCGTTGACTCGTTGATGCGCCTGGACCTTCCGGCCGGCGTTGACATCGAGATCAAGCTCTGAGAGGCGCGGAAGAGATGGCAAAGCAGATCAAGGGCGTCCTGGGCGAGAAGCTCGGCATGACCCAGGTCTGGGACGAGAACAACCGTGTCGTCCCGGTGACCGTCGTCAAGGCCGGGCCCTGTGTCGTTACCCAGGTCCGTACGAATGACATCGACGGCTACGAGTCGGTCCAGATCGCCTTCGGCGAGATCGACCCTCGCAAGGTGAACAAGCCCCTCAAGGGCCACTTCGCCAAGGCCGACGTGACCCCCCGCCGCCACCTGGTGGAGCTCCGCACCCCTGACGCCAGCGAGTACACGCTGGGCCAGGAGATCACTGCCGAGGTGTTCGAGTCCGGCGTCAAGGTTGACGTCACGGGCAAGAGCAAGGGCAAGGGCTTCGCCGGTGTCATGAAGCGTCACAACTTCAAGGGCCTCGGCGCCGGTCACGGCACCCAGCGCAAGCACCGCTCTCCCGGCTCCATCGGTGGCTGCGCCACCCCGGGCCGTGTGTTCAAGGGCCTCCGCATGGCGGGCCGCATGGGCAACGAGCGGGTCACCACCCAGAACCTGACCGTTCACGCCGTTGACGCGGAGAAGGGCCTGCTCCTCATCAAGGGCGCAGTTCCTGGTCCGAACGGCGGCCTGGTCCTGGTCCGCACTGCGGCCAAGGGGGCCTGAGGACTATGAGCACCATTGACATCCTGTCGCCCGCGGGCGACAAGTCCGGGACCGTTGAGCTCCCGGCCGAGATCTTCGACGCCAAGGTCAGCATCCCGCTGATCCACCAGGTCGTCGTCGCGCAGCTGGCCGCTGCCCGTCAGGGCACGCACAAGGTCAAGACGCGTGGCGAGGTCCGCGGTGGTGGCAAGAAGCCTTACCGCCAGAAGGGCACCGGCCGCGCCCGTCAGGGTTCGACCCGTGCGCCTCAGTTCGCCGGCGGTGGCGTCGTCCACGGCCCCGTGCCGCGTGACTACTCGCAGCGGACCCCGAAGAAGATGAAGGCCGCCGCCCTGCGCGGTGCCCTCACCGACCGGGCCCGTCACTCCCGTATCCACGTCGTCTCCGGCGTGGTCGAGGGCGAGGTCTCCACCAAGGCAGCGAAGACGCTGTTCGGCAAGATCAGTGAGCGCAAGAACCTGCTCCTGGTCGTCGACCGCGCCGACGAGGCCGCGTGGCTGTCCGCCCGCAACCTGCCCCAGGTGCACATCCTGGAGCCGGGCCAGCTGAACACGTACGACGTGCTCGTCTCCGACGACGTGGTCTTCACCAAGGCCGCCTTCGAGTCCTTCGTGTCTGGCCCCAAGGCCGCTGAGACCGAAGGGAGCGACGTCTGATGTCCGAGGCGACCGTTACCAGCAAGACCTTCACGGACCCGCGCGACGTTCTCGTCAAGCCGGTTGTGTCCGAGAAGAGCTACGCCCTGCTCGACGAGAACAAGTACACGTTCATCGTCGCGCCTGGCTCCAACAAGACCCAGATCAAGCAGGCCGTCGAGGCGGTCTTCTCGGTCAAGGTCACCGGGGTCAACACGATCAACCGTCAGGGCAAGCGCAAGCGCACCCGCACCGGTTTCGGCAAGCGCGCCAACACCAAGCGCGCCATCGTGACCCTTGCCGAGGGCGACCGTATCGACATCTTCGGCGGTCCGACCGCCTGACGGCGGTCGAGATCGTCCAGATTTCGGAATAGTTTCCGAGGACTGAGAGACAATGGGTATCCGCAAGTACAAGCCGACGACTCCGGGCCGTCGTGGCTCCAGCGTCGCCGACTTCGTCGAGATCACGCGGTCCACGCCGGAGAAGTCGCTGGTCCGCCCCCTGCACAGCAAGGGCGGCCGTAACAACACCGGTCGTGTGACCGTCCGTCACCAGGGCGGTGGCCACAAGCGCGCCTACCGCGTGATCGACTTCCGTCGTCACGACAAGGACGGCGTGCCGGCGAAGGTCGCTCACATCGAGTACGACCCCAACCGCACCGCGCGCATTGCGCTCCTGCACTACGCAGACGGCGAGAAGCGCTACATCATCGCCCCCCGTGGCCTGAGCCAGGGCGACCGGGTCGAGAACGGCCCCGGCGCCGACATCAAGCCCGGTAACAACCTGGCGCTGCGCAACATCCCGGTCGGTACGACCATCCACGCCATCGAGCTGCGGCCCGGCGGCGGCGCGAAGTTCGCCCGCTCCGCGGGTGCCTCCGTGCAGCTGCTGGCGAAGGAGGGCCAGATGGCCCACCTGCGTATGCCGTCCGGTGAGATTCGCCTGGTCGACATCCGCTGCCGCGCCACGGTCGGCGAGGTCGGCAACGCCGAGCAGTCGAACATCAACTGGGGCAAGGCCGGCCGCCTGCGCTGGAAGGGCGTCCGCCCGACCGTCCGCGGTGTCGCGATGAACCCGGTTGACCACCCGCACGGTGGTGGTGAGGGCAAGACCTCCGGTGGTCGCCACCCGGTCTCCCCGTGGGGTCAGAAGGAGGGTCGTACTCGTTCGCCGAAGAAGGCTTCGAACAAGTACATCGTCCGCCGCCGCAAGACGAACAAGAAGCGCTAGGAGCGGGTTTAGATGCCGCGCAGTCTCAAGAAGGGGCCCTTCGTCGACGACCACCTGATCAAGAAGGTGGACGCCCAGAACGAAGCCGGCACCAAGAACGTCATCAAGACCTGGTCCCGTCGCTCGATGATCATCCCGGCCATGCTCGGCCACACGATCGCGGTGCACAACGGCAAGACCCACGTCCCGGTGTTCGTCACCGAGTCCATGGTCGGCCACAAGCTCGGCGAGTTCTCGCCGACTCGCACCTTCCGCGGCCACGTCAAGGACGACCGGAAGTCGAAGCGCCGCTAACCGCGGGGTGGAACGACTAATGACTTACACCGAAGGGACAACCATGGAAGCCAGGGCCCAGGCGCGGTACATCCGCGTCACGCCCATGAAGGCCCGCCGAGTGGTGGACCTCATCCGTGGCATGGATGCCACGGAGGCTCAGGCGGTCCTGCGTTTCGCCCCGCAGGCCGCGAGCGTGCCGGTCGGCAAGGTGCTGGACAGCGCCATTGCCAACGCCGCGCACAACTACGACCACACCGACGCCTCTTCGCTGGTCATCAGCGAGGCGTACGTGGACGAGGGTCCGACCCTGAAGCGGTTCCGTCCGCGTGCTCAGGGCCGTGCCTACCGGATCCGTAAGCGGACCAGCCACATCACCGTGGTCGTCAGCAGCAAGGAAGGAACCCGGTAATGGGCCAGAAGGTAAACCCGCACGGGTTCCGGCTCGGTATCACCACGGACTTCAAGTCCCGCTGGTACGCCGACAAGCTGTACAAGGACTACGTCAAGGAAGACGTCGCCATCCGTCGGATGATGACGTCCGGCATGGAGCGCGCGGGCATCTCGAAGGTCGAGATCGAGCGCACCCGTGACCGCGTGCGGGTGGACATCCACACCGCGCGTCCCGGCATCGTCATCGGCCGCCGTGGCGCCGAGGCCGACCGCATCCGCGGCGACCTCGAGAAGCTCACGGGCAAGCAGGTCCAGCTGAACATCCTCGAGGTCAAGAACCCCGAGGTCGACGCTCAGCTCGTGGCCCAGGCCGTTGCCGAGCAGCTGTCCTCCCGCGTCTCCTTCCGCCGCGCCATGCGTAAGAGCATGCAGTCGGCGATGAAGGCCGGCGCCAAGGGCATCAAGATCCAGTGTGGCGGCCGTCTCGGCGGCGCCGAGATGTCCCGCTCGGAGTTCTACCGCGAGGGTCGTGTGCCGCTGCACACGCTGCGCGCGAACGTCGAGTACGGCTTCTTCGAGGCCAAGACGACCTTCGGCCGCATCGGCGTGAAGGTCTGGATCTACAAGGGCGACGTCAAGAACATCGCCGAGGTCCGCGCCGAGAACGCTGCTGCCCGCGCCGGCAACCGCCCGGCCCGTGGTGGCGCTGACCGCCCGGCCCGTGGTGGCCGCGGTGGCGAGCGTGGCGGTCGCGGTCGCAAGCCGCAGCAGGCTCCGGCTGCCGAGGCCCCCAAGGCCGACGCTCCCGCCGCCGCTCCGGCTGCTGAGAGCACCGGAACGGAGGCCTGACCGAAATGCTGATCCCCCGTAGGGTCAAGCACCGCAAGCAGCACCACCCGAAGCGCCGCGGTATGGCCAAGGGTGGTACGACGGTTGCGTTCGGCGAGTACGGCATCCAGGCCATGACTCCGGCGTACGTGACCAACCGCCAGATCGAGGCGGCTCGTATCGCGATGACCCGCCACATCAAGCGTGGCGGCAAGGTCTGGATCAACATCTACCCGGACCGCCCGCTGACCAAGAAGCCCGCCGAGACCCGCATGGGTTCCGGTAAGGGTTCCCCCGAGTGGTGGGTCGCGAACGTGCACCCGGGCCGGGTCATGTTCGAGCTGTCCTACCCGAACGAGAAGATTGCACGTGAGGCTCTGACTCGCGCGGCCCACAAGCTGCCGATGAAGTGCCGGATCGTCAAGCGCGAGGCAGGTGAAGCGTGATGTCGGCCGGTACCAAGGCGTCCGAGCTGCGCGAGCTGGGCAACGAGGAGCTTGTTGCCAAGCTCCGCGAGGCCAAGGAAGAGCTGTTCAACCTCCGCTTCCAGGCGGCGACGGGCCAGCTCGAGAACCACGGCCGGCTGAAGGCCGTCCGCAAGGACATCGCCCGGATCTACACCCTGATGCGTGAGCGCGAGCTGGGCATCGAGACGGTGGAGAGCGCCTGATGAGCGAGAGCAACGTGACTGAAGACAAGACCGCCCGCGGTTTCCGCAAGACCCGCGAGGGTCTCGTCGTCAGCGACAAGATGGACAAGACCGTCGTCGTCGCCGTCGAGGACCGCGTGAAGCACGCGCTGTACGGCAAGGTCATCCGCCGTACCAACAAGCTCAAGGCGCACGACGAGCAGAACGCTGCCGGCGTCGGCGACCGCGTCCTCATCATGGAGACGCGTCCGCTGTCGGCGACCAAGCGCTGGCGCATCGTCGAGATCCTCGAGAAGGCCAAGTAATTGCTTGAAGGGGTAACCCTTCGAGTTCGTTCCGCCAGGCTCGGTGGGGGTCTTTCCTCGTAAGAGGGGAGCCCCCGCCGGGAACCGGCAGACAATCAGGAGATAGACGTGATCCAGCAGGAGTCGCGACTGCGCGTCGCCGACAACACTGGTGCCAAGGAGATCCTTTGCATCCGTGTTCTCGGTGGCTCCGGTCGCCGCTACGCGGGCATCGGTGACGTCATCGTCGCCACCGTCAAGGACGCGATCCCCGGTGGCAACGTGAAGAAGGGTGACGTCGTCAAGGCGGTCATCGTTCGCACCGTCAAGGAGCGTCGTCGTCAGGACGGCTCGTACATCCGCTTCGACGAGAACGCCGCCGTCATTCTGAAGAACGACGGCGACCCTCGCGGCACCCGTATCTTCGGCCCGGTGGGCCGTGAGCTGCGCGAGAAGAAGTTCATGAAGATCATCTCGCTCGCGCCGGAGGTGCTGTAAGCATGAAGATCAAGAAGGGCGACCTGGTTCAGGTCATCACCGGTAAGGACAAGGGCAAGCAGGGCAAGGTCATTCAGGCCTTCCCCCGCGAGGACCGCGTCCTGGTCGAGGGTGTCAACCGGGTCAAGAAGCACACCAAGGCCGGCCAGACCGCTCGTGGTTCGCAGACCGGTGGCATCGTCACGACCGAGGCCCCCATTCACGTGAGCAATGTTCAGCTCGTCGTGGAGAAGGACGGCAAGAAGGTCGTGACCCGCGTCGGTTTCCGCTTCGACGACGAGGGCAACAAGATCCGCGTTGCCAAGCGGACGGGTGAGGACATCTGATGGCTACCACCACCACTCCGCGTCTCAAGACGAAGTACCGCGAGGAGATCGCGGGCAAGCTGCGTGAGGAGTTCTCCTACGAGAACGTCATGCAGGTCCCGGGCCTCGTCAAGATCGTGGTCAACATGGGTGTGGGCGACGCCGCCCGCGACTCCAAGCTGATCGACGGCGCGATTCGCGACCTCACCACGATCACCGGCCAGAAGCCGGCCGTCACCAAGGCCCGTAAGTCCATCGCGCAGTTCAAGCTGCGTGAGGGTCAGCCGATCGGTGCCCACGTCACGCTTCGTGGCGACCGCATGTGGGAGTTCCTGGACCGCACCCTGTCGCTCGCGCTTCCGCGCATCCGCGACTTCCGTGGTCTGTCCCCCAAGCAGTTCGACGGCCGTGGCAACTACACCTTCGGTCTCACGGAGCAGGTCATGTTCCACGAGATCGACCAGGACAAGATCGACCGCGTCCGGGGTATGGACATCACCGTGGTGACCACGGCGACCAACGACGACGAGGGCCGTGCCCTTCTGCGTCACCTCGGCTTCCCGTTCAAGGAGGCGTAAGCGAGATGGCGAAGAAGGCTCTTATTGCCAAGGCTGCTCGTAAGCCCAAGTTCGGTGTGCGTGCGTACACCCGCTGCCAGCGCTGCGGCCGCCCGCACTCCGTGTACCGCAAGTTCGGCCTGTGCCGCGTGTGCCTTCGTGAGATGGCTCACCGTGGCGAGCTGCCGGGCGTGACCAAGAGCTCCTGGTAGTCCCCTTAATCGGGACAACCGGAGTCTCTCGGTAAGCAGAGGGTTGGCAGGGGCCCTTCTCTCCATGGCTTAGGCTAGGAGGGTTGGGCGTCTGCCGCCCGTACGACTTACTACGCCGTAGGTCCCCGCGCCGCACCCGTCCCGCCCCTGTGTGGGGAGAGGGATGGCGCATACAGGAAACCCCGGCGAGAGAGGCCGAAGGCCAATTCATGACCATGACTGATCCGATCGCAGACATGCTGACGCGTCTGCGTAACGCGAACTCGGCGTACCACGACTCTGTCGTGATGCCGCACAGCAAGATCAAGTCGCACATCGCCGAGATCCTCCAGCAGGAGGGTTTCATCACCGGCTGGAAGGTCGAGGACGCCGAGGTCGGCAAGAACCTCGTCCTCGAGCTGAAGTTCGGCCCGAACCGTGAGCGTTCGATCGCCGGCATCAAGCGCATCTCCAAGCCGGGTCTGCGTGTTTACGCGAAGTCCACCAACCTGCCGAAGGTTCTCGGCGGCCTGGGCGTGGCGATCATCTCCACGTCCCACGGTCTCCTGACCGGCCAGCAGGCGCAGAAGAAGGGCGTGGGTGGGGAAGTCCTCGCCTACGTCTGGTAGTCGGGAACGGAGGAATAGCTCATGTCGCGAATCGGCAAGCTCCCCATCCAGGTTCCCGCCGGTGTGGACGTCACCATCGATGGCCGCACGGTCGCGGTGAAGGGTCCGAAGGGCTCCCTCACGCACACCGTCGCTGCGCCGATCGAGATTGTTAAGGGCGAGGAGGGCGTGCTCAACGTCACCCGTCCCAACGACGAGCGTCAGAACAAGGCCCTGCACGGCCTGTCCCGCACGCTGGTGGCGAACATGATCACCGGTGTGACCCAGGGATACACCAAGGCGCTCGAGATCAGCGGTGTCGGTTACCGCGTCGCCGCGAAGGGCTCCAACCTGGAGTTCCAGCTCGGTTACAGCCACCCGATCCTGGTGGAGGCGCCGGAAGGCATCTCCTTCAAGGTCGAGTCGCCGACCAAGTTCTCGGTCGAGGGCATCGACAAGCAGAAGGTCGGCGAGGTCGCCGCGAACATCCGCAAGCTGCGCAAGCCCGACCCGTACAAGGCCAAGGGCGTGAAGTACGCGGGCGAGGTCATCCGCCGCAAGGTCGGAAAGGCGGGTAAGTAAGCCATGGCATACGGTGTGAAGATTGCCAAGGGCGACGCGTACAAGCGCGCCGCCATCAAGCGCCGCCACATCCGCGTCCGCAAGAACGTCTCCGGTACGCCGGAGCGTCCGCGCCTGGTCGTGACGCGTTCCAACCGCCACATCGTGGCCCAGGTCATCGACGACATCGCGGGCCACACGCTCGCGTCGGCGTCGACCCTGGACACCTCGATCCGCGGTGGCGAGGGCGACAAGAGCGCCCAGGCCAAGCAGGTCGGTTCCCTGGTCGCCGAGCGCGCCAAGGCCGCCGGCGTCGAGGCCGTCGTGTTCGACCGTGGTGGCAACAGGTACGCCGGGCGCATTGCCGCTCTGGCTGACGCCGCCCGCGAAGCCGGGCTGAAGTTCTGAGCCCCGGTTCCGGGACTAACGGACGTAACAGAGAGAGGTAAATCCAATGGCTGGACCCCAGCGCCGCGGAAGCGGTGCCGGTGGCGGCGAGCGGCGGGACCGGAAGGGTCGCGACGGTGGCGCAGCTGCCGCCGAGAAGACCGCGTACGTTGAGCGCGTTGTCGCGATCAACCGCGTCGCCAAGGTTGTCAAGGGTGGTCGTCGCTTCAGCTTCACCGCGCTCGTCGTGGTGGGTGACGGTGACGGCACCGTAGGCGTCGGTTACGGCAAGGCCAAGGAGGTGCCGGCCGCCATCGCCAAGGGTGTTGAGGAGGCCAAGAAGCACTTCTTCAAGGTCCCCCGTATCCAGGGCACCATCCCTCACCCGATCCAGGGTGAGAAGGCTGCCGGCGTCGTCCTGCTCAAGCCGGCTTCCCCCGGTACCGGTGTTATCGCCGGTGGCCCGGTGCGCGCCGTGCTCGAGTGCGCGGGCGTGCACGACATCCTGTCGAAGTCGCTCGGCTCGGACAACGCGATCAACATCGTGCACGCGACCGTGGCGGCCCTCAAGGGCCTGCAGCGTCCCGAGGAGATCGCGGCTCGCCGTGGTCTGCCCCTCGAGGACGTCGCCCCCGCGGCTCTGCTCCGTGCGCGTGCGGGAGCGGGTGCGTAATGGCCCGCCTCAAGATCACGCAGACGAAGTCGTACATCGGCAGCAAGCAGAACCACCGTGACACCCTGCGTTCGCTCGGGCTCAAGCGCCTGAACGACGTGGTCGTCAAGGAGGACCGCCCCGAGTTCCGCGGAATGGTGCACACCGTCCGCCACCTCGTGACGGTCGAGGAGGTCGACTGACATGGCGGAGCAGAACCCGCTGAAGGTCCACAACCTCCGTCCCGCCCCGGGCGCCAAGACCGCAAAGACCCGTGTGGGTCGCGGTGAGGCGTCGAAGGGTAAGACGGCCGGTCGTGGTACCAAGGGCACCAAGGCCCGTTACCAGGTTCCGGAGCGCTTCGAGGGTGGGCAGATGCCCCTCCACATGCGTCTCCCGAAGCTCAAGGGCTTCAAGAACCCGTTCCGCACCGAGTACCAGGTCGTGAACCTGGACAAGCTCGCGGCCCTCTACCCCGAGGGTGGCGAGGTCACCGTTGCCGACCTGGTCGACAAGGGCGCCGTGCGCAAGAACAGCCTCGTCAAGGTCCTGGGCCAGGGCGAGATCTCCGTGGCGCTGCAGGTGACGGTCGACGCCGTCTCCGGCTCCGCCAAGGAGAAGATTGCCGCCGCCGGCGGCACCGTCACCGAGCTCGTCTGAGACGACTCGATGGCTTGAACATCCGACCGGGGATGCCTCTCATAAGGGGCATCCCCGGTTGGTCGTTCCTTGGGGGGCACGGTCGCCGGTAAGGTGTCGTGCGTTGTTAACTTCAGCCCGGTGTGCCTACTGGCGCCCCGTGCGGATTTTGCCTGATACGTATTCGTCGATCCTCAAGACCGTCACCTCTGACGCAGTAGCGCGGGGGTCGCAGGAGGCACCGTGCTCACCGCGTTCGCCCGGGCGTTCAAGACGCCCGACCTGCGCAAGAAGCTGCTCTTCACACTGGCCATCATCGTTCTGTACCGACTCGGGTCACACATCCCGGTACCCGGTGTCAGTTATCAGAATGTCCAGATCTGTGTCGACGCGGCCACGAAGGGCAACAACAGCCTGTTCGGGCTGGTGAACATGTTCAGCGGCGGAGCGCTGCTGCAGATCACCATCTTCGCGCTCGGCATCATGCCGTACATCACGGCGAGCATCATCCTGCAGCTGCTGACCGTGGTCATCCCGCGGCTGGAGGCCCTCAAGAAGGAGGGGCAGTCCGGCACGGCGAAGATCACGCAGTACACGCGTTACCTGACGGTGGCGCTCGCGGTGCTGCAGGGCACCGGTCTCGTCGCCACCGCCCGGAGCGGCGCGCTCTTCGCCAGCTGCCCGGTCGGCAACGAGATCGTGCCGGACCGCTCGATCTTCACCACCATCGTGATGGTCGTCACCATGACCGCCGGTACCGCCGCCGTCATGTGGCTCGGCGAGCTCATCACCGACCGCGGCATCGGCAACGGCATGTCGATCCTGATGTTCATCTCGATCGCCGCCGGCTTCCCGGGCGCCCTGTGGGCGATCAAGGAGAGCGGCAAGCTCGCCCAGGGCTGGATCGAGTTCGGCACGGTCATCCTGATCGGCTTCGTGATGGTGGGGCTGGTCGTCTTCGTCGAGCAGGCCCAGCGGCGCATCCCGGTGCAGTACGCGAAGCGGATGATCGGGCGCAGGTCGTACGGCGGTACGTCCACATACATCCCGCTCAAGGTGAACCAGGCGGGTGTGATTCCCGTCATCTTCGCCTCGTCGCTGCTCTACATCCCGGCGCTCGTCGCGCAGTTCTCGAACTCGCAGTCGGGCTGGAAAACCTGGATCGAAGCCCACTTCGTCAAGGGCGACCACCCCTACTACATCGTCACGTACTTCCTTCTGATCGTGTTCTTCGCCTTCTTCTATGTGGCGATCTCGTTCAACCCCGAGGAAGTCGCGGACAACATGAAGAAGTATGGTGGCTTCATCCCGGGTATCCGGGCCGGTCGACCTACTGCCGAGTATCTGAGCTACGTGCTCAACAGGATCACTTGGCCGGGCTCGCTGTACCTGGGTCTGATTGCTCTTGTCCCGACGATGGCGTTGGCAGGCTTCGGCGGCGCGAACCAGAACTTCCCGTTCGGCGGGACGAGCATCCTCATCATCGTGGGTGTGGGTCTGGAGACCGTGAAGCAGATCGAGAGCCAGCTCCAGCAGCGCAATTACGAAGGGTTCCTCCGCTGATGCGAATCGTCCTCGTCGGACCGCCCGGTGCTGGGAAAGGAACGCAGGCAGCGTTTCTCGCCAAGAACCTGTCGATCCCGCACATCTCCACGGGCGACCTGTTCCGCGCCAACATCTCCCAGGGCACCGAGCTGGGGAAGCAGGCCAAGGCGTACATGGACGCCGGCAACCTGGTCCCCGACGAGGTGACGATCGGGATGGCCAAGGACCGCATGTCCCAGCCGGACGCCGCGGGCGGCTTCCTGCTCGACGGCTTCCCGCGCAACGTGGGCCAGGCCGGGGCGCTGGACGAGATGCTCAAGGGCGAGGGTGTCCAGCTGGACGCCGTGCTCGACCTGGAGGTTCCCGAGGACGAGGTCGTCAAGCGGATCGCCGGACGTCGTGTGTGCCGCAACAACAGCGCGCACGTCTTCCACGTGACGTACTCCCCGGCCAAGACCGAGGGCGTCTGCGACGAGTGCGGCGGCGAGCTGTACCAGCGCGACGACGACTCGGAGGAGACGGTCCGCAAGCGGCTCGAGGTCTACCACACGCAGACCGAGCCGATCATCGACTACTACAGGTCGCAGGGCCTGGTGGTCACCATCTCCGCGCTCGGCAAGGTCACCGATGTGACCGCCCGGGCGATGGAGGCCCTCCAGGTGGACAAGGCCGCGCAGGCCTGAGCACCCGCGAGGCAGTTTCTTGAGAGTTACGGCCGCGGTGTCCTTCGGACGCCGCGGCCGTATCGTTGATAAGCCCGGAACCACTTGTCCAGAAAGGCGTCCGCCGCAATGGTGCAGATCAAGACCCCCGAGCAGATCGCGAAGATGCGCGAGGCGGGACTGGTCGTCGCCGCCATCCACGACGCGACCCGCGAGGCCGCGGTGCCCGGCGCCACGACCAAGGACCTCGACGAGGTCGCCCGCAAGGTGATCGCGGACCACGGCGCGAAGTCGAACTTCCTCGGCTACGGGGGCTTCCCCGCGACGATCTGCACCTCGGTCAACGAGGTCGTCGTCCACGGCATCCCGGACGAGGCGACCGTCCTCAAGGACGGCGACATCATCTCCATCGACTGCGGCGCGATCGTCGACGGCTGGCACGGGGACGCCGCCTACACGGCCTTCGTGGGCAGTGGTCACGCTCCGGAACTCCTCGAGCTGTCCCGGGTGACCGAGGAGTCGATGTGGGCCGGCATCGCCGCGATGAAGAACGGCAACCGGCTCGTCGACGTCTCCCGCGCCATCGAGACCTACATCCGCCGCCAGCCGCGTCCCGCGACCGGTAAGTACGGGATCATCGAGGACTACGGCGGCCACGGCATCGGCACCGAGATGCACATGGACCCCCACCTGCTGAACTACGTCTCGCGCAAGCGCGGCAAGGGCCCGAAGCTGGTCCCCGGTTTCTGTCTGGCCATCGAGCCGATGGTGTCGCTCGGTACGCCGCACACGGAGGTCCTCTCCGACGACTGGACGGTCATCACCACCGACGGCACCTGGTCCTCGCACTGGGAGCACTCGGTCGCGCTGACGGAGGAGGGTCCGCTTGTGCTGACCGCTCACGACGGCGGCAAGGCGAAGCTGGCCGAGCTGGGCATCACGGCGGCGCCGGACCCTTCCTCTCGGCCTTGAGGGCCTGGGGAGACCCCTTGCATGACGCATGGCGGCCGCGGCGCGTCTTCGGGCGCGCGCCGCTTAAGGATCTCTCACGTTGGGCACACTTGCCGGATTCGTCTTTTCGAATGGCCTGACGTAGACTGATGCGTCGGCTCTCGTGTACCCGTGTGTCCGCACGCGGTGCGAGAGTCGATCAAGGTAGCCGATTCGAAAGGCGAAGCGTGGCCAAGAAGCAAGGTGCCATCGAAATCGAGGGCACCGTGATCGAGTCCCTCCCGAACGCCATGTTCAAGGTGGAGCTCCAGAACGGTCACAAGGTCCTCGCGCACATCTCCGGCAAGATGCGGATGCACTACATCCGTATCCTCCCGGACGACCGGGTCGTCGTGGAGCTCTCTCCGTACGACCTGACGCGTGGCCGGATCGTCTACCGGTACAAGTAGATCTTGTCGCACCCCCCTAGCGGGGTGTCGGCACTGACCCGGAGAACCTCACATCCCATGAAGGTCAAGCCGAGCGTCAAGAAGATCTGCGACAAGTGCAAGGTGATCCGCCGTCACGGCCGGGTCATGGTCATCTGCGACAACCTGCGCCACAAGCAGCGCCAGGGCTGACGCACGCCGACCGACCTGCACCCGCAGTTCTTCGCGCGACGCAAGCAATACGTACATACGCAGAACCCGCCCAGCCCGAAAGGGTCGGCGGCACCTCCGGCGGGGGCCGGGGACCTCGCTCGTACCTCATACGGCGAACGGGGAGCGGTTCTGTGGCAGACCCCCGAACACACAGGAGCCATTGAATGGCACGCGTTTCCGGTGTTGACATCCCGCGCGAAAAGCGTGTGGAGATCGCACTCACCTACGTCTTCGGTATCGGGCGTACCCGGTCCAAGGAGATCCTCGCCTCGACCGGTGTGAACCCGAACACCCGCGTTCGTGACCTGGCCGAAGAGGACCTGGTCAAGATCCGCGAGTACGTGGACGCCAACCTCCAGACCGAGGGCGACCTCCGCCGCGAGATCCAGGGCGACATTCGCCGCAAGATCGAGATCCAGTGCTACCAGGGCATCCGTCACCGTCGTGGCCTGCCCGTGCACGGACAGCGGACCAGCACGAACGCCCGTACCCGCAAGGGCCCGCGTCGCGCCATCGCCGGTAAGAAGAAGCCGGGCAAGAAGTAGTCCTCAGCGGACGCTTTACCAAGCGGTCTTCGCTGTAGGACCGACCACCTCCCCGTAGGAGTAATAGATGCCCCCCAAGGGTCGTCAGGGCGCTGCCAAGAAGGTGCGCCGCAAGGAAAAGAAGAACGTCGCTCACGGCCACGCGCACATCAAGAGCACGTTCAACAACACGATCGTGTCCATCACGGACCCGAGCGGCAACGTGATCTCCTGGGCCTCCGCCGGCCACGTCGGCTTCAAGGGCTCGCGCAAGTCCACCCCCTTCGCCGCGCAGATGGCCGCTGAGTCGGCCGCCCGCCGCGCGCAGGAGCACGGCATGCGCAAGGTCGACGTCTTCGTCAAGGGTCCCGGCTCCGGCCGTGAGACCGCGATCCGCTCCCTCCAGGCCACCGGCCTCGAGGTCGGCTCGATCCAGGACGTCACCCCCACGCCGCACAACGGCTGCCGCCCTCCCAAGCGGAGGCGTGTCTGACCCTGGGTGCGTGACGCATCCGGGTCGACGTAGGGCTTTCGGGCGGTAGGTCCCCTGTGGGGCGTACCGCCCGTACCCTTGCAGTACGCAGTACCTGTCGGGTGTCAAATAGCGGGCATCCATGACTGAAGGAAACACACCATGCTTATCGCTCAGCGTCCCTCGCTGACCGAAGAGGTCGTCGACGAGTACCGCTCGCGGTTCGTGATCGAGCCCCTCGAGCCGGGCTTCGGCTACACCCTCGGCAACTCGCTCCGCCGTACGCTCCTCTCCTCGATCCCGGGTGCGGCCGTCACGTCCATCCGCATCGACGGTGTCCTGCACGAGTTCACCACCGTGCCGGGCGTCAAGGAGGACGTCACCGACCTCATCCTGAACATCAAGCAGCTGGTCGTCTCCTCGGAGCACGACGAGCCGGTCGTGATGTACCTGCGCAAGCAGGGTCCCGGCCTGGTCACCGCTGCTGACATCGCCCCGCCGGCCGGTGTCGAGGTGCACAACCCCGACCTGGTGCTCGCCACGCTGAACGGCAAGGGCAAGCTGGAGATGGAGCTGACCGTCGAGCGCGGTCGCGGCTACGTCTCCGCCGTGCAGAACAAGCAGGTGGGCCAGGAGATCGGCCGTATCCCGGTCGACTCCATCTACTCGCCGGTCCTCAAGGTCACCTACAAGGTCGAGGCGACCCGAGTCGAGCAGCGCACCGACTTCGACAAGCTGATCGTCGACGTCGAGACCAAGCAGGCCATGCGCCCGCGTGACGCCATGGCGTCCGCCGGTAAGACCCTGGTCGAGCTGTTCGGTCTGGCCCGCGAGCTCAACATCGACGCCGAGGGCATCGACATGGGCCCGTCCCCCACGGACGCCGCCCTCGCCGCCGACCTGGCGCTGCCGATCGAGGAGCTCGAGCTCACCGTTCGTTCGTACAACTGCCTCAAGCGTGAGGGCATCCACTCCGTGGGTGAGCTCGTGGCGCGCTCCGAGGCCGACCTGCTCGACATCCGCAACTTCGGTGCGAAGTCGATCGACGAGGTCAAGGCGAAGCTGGCCGGCATGGGCCTGGCGCTCAAGGACAGCCCGCCCGGATTCGACCCGACCGCCGCCGCCGACGCCTTCGGCGCCGACGACGACGCGGACGCGGGCTTCGTCGAGACGGAGCAGTACTGAGAAGGCTTGCGGGGAGCCCCGGCTCCCCGCACACCCTCCGGCGACCGCCAGGAGGGAACTGACACCGGTACCTGATACGGCCGGTGCAGATCACAAGGAGAAACCCCATGCCGCGTCCCACCAAGGGAGCCCGTTTCGGTGGCAGCGCCGCTCACGAGAAGCTTCTTCTCGCGAACCTGGCGAAGTCGCTGTTCGAGCACGGCCGCATCACCACGACCGAGGCCAAGGCCCGCCGCCTGCGTCCGGTCGCCGAGCGCCTGATCACCAAGGCGAAGAAGGGCGACATCCACAACCGTCGTCTGGTGCTGCAGACGATCACGGACAAGGGCATCGTGCACACGCTCTTCACCGAGATCGCTCCGCGTTACGCCGAGCGTCCGGGTGGCTACACCCGTATCACCAAGATCGGCAACCGTCGTGGCGACAACGCCCCGATGGCCGTGATCGAGCTCGTCGAGGGCGAGATCGCGAAGAAGGCGACCGTCGCCGAGGCCGAGGCCGCCACGAAGCGCGCGGTCAAGGAAGACGCCCTCAAGAAGGACGAGGCCGCCGAGGCCAAGGCCGACGAGGCTCCGGCCGAGGAGTCGAAGGACGCCTGAGCCTGATTTCAGGTTCGTCGAGCGGGCCCGTTCCCCACTGGGGGCGGGCCCGTTCCGCGTGAGTTGAGAGGATGGATCGCGTGAGCGACGAGGTGGAGCCCGGCTTCGTACGGGTGCGGCTGGATCTTTCGTACGACGGCAAGGACTTCTCCGGCTGGGCGAAGCAGGCCGGCGGCCGGCGGACCGTGCAGGGCGAGATCGAGGACGCCCTGCGCACGGTCACGCGCTCGCGGACGACGTACGAGCTGACCGTCGCCGGACGCACCGACGCCGGGGTGCACGCGCGCGGTCAGGTGGCGCACGTGGATCTGCCCGTGGAGCTGTGGGCGGAGCACCGGGAGAAGCTGCTCAAGCGGCTGGCGGGCCGGCTCTCGCGCGATGTGCGGATCTGGAGCGTGGCGGAGGCGCCCGAGGGGTTCAACGCGCGCTTCTCGGCGATCTGGCGGCGTTACGCGTACCGGGTGACGGACAACCCGGGTGGCGTGGACCCGCTGCTGCGCGGTCATGTGCTCTGGCACGACTGGCCGTTGGACGTGGACGCGATGAACGAGGCTTCGGCCGGGCTGGTCGGGGAGCACGACTTCGCGGCGTACTGCAAGAAGCGCGACGGCGCGACGACCATCCGCACGCTCCAGCAACTGTCGTGGGAACGCGACCCGTCCGGCGTCATCACGGCGACCGTGAAGGCCGACGCCTTCTGCCACAACATGGTGCGCTCGCTGGTCGGCGCGCTGCTGTTCGTCGGCGACGGTCACCGGCCCGCCGAGTGGCCCGCGAAGGTCCTGGCCGCCGGTGTGCGCGACTCGGCGGTCCACGTCGTACGGCCGCACGGGCTCACCCTGGAGGAAGTCGGCTACCCGGCCGACGAGTTGCTTGCCGCCCGCAACAAGGAGGCGCGCAACCGGCGTTCGCTGCCTCTCGCGACCGGCTGCTGCTGAGCCGGCGACAGAGCCGACGGCATTCCCCGTGCGGGCGGTCGACTTGACGCGGCATAGGCGGTGCACGAAGGGGGCGGGCGCCGGTGGCGCC